>NZ_JASJSU010000058.1:0-24720 GCF_030237045.1 Stenotrophomonas maltophilia group sp. Smal17 | reverse complement strand
GCCAGCGGCTGGGCCGGTCTGGGGGTTTACGGCGTCCCCCGCCACCGGACCCACCCCGCCATCCCACGGGAACCCAGCTTTTGCTTTGGCAGTTGCTGTTGCCGTTGCTGTTGCCGTTGCTGTTGCTGTTGCCGTTGCCGTTGCCGTTGCCCTGGCTTCGGCGGGTGCCGGGCGCCGCCCGGCCAGAGCCCTTCCCCCGCTTCCGGTACAATGTCGGGCCCGTTTCCCAACTACGGTTCCCCGGACATGATGGTCCTCGAGGGCGCGCCCGCCCTGTCGCCGTTCCGCCGCGAACGTCTTGAATCCCGCCTGCAGTCCATCGCTCCCTCCCTGCGCATCAGCGGTGCCTGGCACGTCTACTTCGTGCAGCCCGAAGGCAGCGCCGTCCCCGACCTGACCACCCTGTGCCGCATCCTCGAAGCTGCGCCGCAGGCCGAGGCCGTGGCCGACGGCGCGGTCAGCCGCATCGTGGTGCCGCGCCTGGGCACGCTGTCGCCGTGGTCGAGCAAGGCCACCGAACTGGTCCGCGGTGCGGGCCAGCCGGTCAGTCGGGTCGAGCGTGGCCTGCGTATCGACGTGCTGGGCTGGCCGGCCGATGCCGCCGCCCAGCAGGCGCTGGTCAAGGCGCTGCACGACCCGATGACGCAGTCGGTGCTGGAGACCGTGGCAGAGGGCCAGGCGCTGTTCTCGGCACCGGCCCGCGGTGAACTGGAACGCGTGCCGGTGGACCAGCTGGAGGCCGCCAACCAGCGCCTGGGCCTGGCCATGGCCCAGGACGAGATCGACTACCTGCGCGAACGCTTCACCGCGCTGGGTCGCTCGCCGTCGGACGTCGAACTGATGATGTTCGCGCAGGCCAATTCCGAGCACTGCCGCCACAAGATCTTCAACGCCAGCTGGACCATCGACGGCCAGGAACAGGACCGCTCGCTGTTCCGGATGATCAAGAACACCCACCAGCAGACCCCGCAGCACACGCTCAGCGCGTACAGCGACAATGCGGCGGTGATCGAAGGCCACCCGGCCTCGCGCTACCGCCCGGATCCGGCCAGCGGCGAATACCGGCGCGAGCCGCAGGTGCCCAGCGCGTTCCAGATCAAGGTGGAAACGCACAACCATCCGACCGCGATCGCGCCGTTCCCGGGCGCATCGACCGGTAACGGTGGCGAGATCCGCGACGAAGGCGCGACCGGCCGCGGCGGCAAGCCGAAGGCCGGCCTGTCCGGTTTCTCGGTCTCGCACCTGCGCATTCCCGAGCTGCCGCAGCCGTGGGAAGCGCCGCGCGCGCTGAACCCGCGCATGGCACCTGCGCTGGAAATCATGACCGACGGCCCGCTCGGCGGCGCCGCGTTCAACAACGAATTCGGCCGCCCGAACCTGCTCGGCTACTTCCGCAGCTTCGAGCTGCCCGAAGGTGCTGACCTGGTGCGCGCCTACGACAAGCCGATCATGCTGGCCGGTGGCCTCGGTGCCATCGACCGCATCCAGGTCGAGAAGATCCCGCTGCAGGCCGGTGATGCGGTCATCGTGCTGGGTGGCCCGGCGATGCTGATCGGCCTGGGCGGCGGCGCCGCCAGTTCGGTGGCCTCCGGCGAAAGCGCCGAGGACCTGGACTTCGCCAGCGTGCAGCGCGACAACCCGGAAATGGAGCGCCGCTGCCAGGAGGTCATCGACCGCTGCGTGGCGATGGGCGCCAACAACCCGATCAAGTTCTTCCACGACGTCGGCGCCGGTGGCCTGTCCAATGCCATTCCCGAACTGCTGCACGACTCCAAGGTCGGCGGCGTCATCGACCTGGGCAAGGTGCCCACCGATGATCCGTCGCTGTCGCCGATGCAGCTGTGGTGCAACGAGTCGCAGGAGCGCTACGTGCTGGGTGTCGCGCAGGAGCGCCTGGCCGAATTCGCCGCGCTGTGCGCGCGCGAGCGCTGCCCGTTCGCTGTGGTCGGCGTAGCCACCGCCGAGGAACACCTGGTGGTGGCCTACGGTGCGGTGCCGGGCCACACCCCGGCCGATGCGCCGATCGACCTGCCGATGGACGTGCTGTTCGGCAAGCCGCCGAAGATGCACCGCGACACCGCGCACCCGCCGGCGCCGCGCTGGCCGGCGCTGAAGACCGGTGGCCTGGACCTGCACGAGGCCGGCCTGCGCGTGCTGGCGCACCCGACCGTGGCCTCGAAGAACTTCCTGGTCACCATCGGTGACCGCAGCGTCGGCGGCCTGACCGCCCGCGAACAGATGGTTGGCCCGTGGCAGCTGCCGGTGGCCGACGTGGCGATCACCCTGGCCGACTTCGATGGCGTGTCCGGCGAAGCGATGTCGATCGGTGAGCGCACCCCGCTGGCCCTGCTCGATGCGGCCGCTTCGGCGCGCATGGCGGTGGGCGAAGCACTGACCAACCTGTGCGCGGCGCCGGTCGACGCACTGGATGAGATCAAGCTGTCGGCGAACTGGATGGCCGCCGCCGGCCACCCGGGCGAGGACGCGCTGCTGTACGACGCGGTGAAGGCGGTGGGCATGGAGCTGTGCCCGCAGCTGGACATCAGCATTCCGGTGGGCAAGGACTCGCTGTCGATGCAGGCGCAGTGGCACGACCAGGGCGAAGCACACAAGAGCGTGTCGCCGGTGTCGCTGGTGATCTCGGCGTTCGCGCCGGTCGCCGAAGTGCGCCAGCAGCTGACCCCGCTGCTCGACCGCGAGGTGGAGAGCGAGCTGTGGCTGATCGGCCTCGGTGCCGGCAAGCAGCGCCTGGGCGGTTCGATCCTGGCCCAGGTGCATGCCGAGCAGGGTAATCTGCCGGCCTTCGCCGGTGCCGCCCCGGACCTGGACGACCCACAGCGCCTGCGTGGCTTCTTCGAACTGATCCGCGATGCGCGCCAGTCCGGCCTGCTGCTGGCCTACCACGACCGCAGCGACGGTGGTGCCTTCGCCGCACTGTGCGAAATGGCCTTCACCTCGCGCCTGGGCCTGGACATCACCCTCGATGCCTGGGGCGATGATCCGTTCCGCAGCCTGTTCAATGAAGAACTGGGCGCAGTGGTGCAGATCGCGCGCGAGGACCGCGCCGCGTTCGCCGATCTGGTCGAGCGCCACGCACTGACCGAGTGCGCGCAGCGCATCGCCAAGCCGACCACCGCGCCGGTGGTGCGCGTGTCGCTGGGCGGCGAGAACCTGGCCGAATGGCGTTGGGACGCGCTGTTCGACGCCTGGTGGTCGGTCACCCACGCGATGCAGAAGCGCCGCGACAACCCGGCCAACGCCGATGCCGAGCGTGAAGTCGCCCGCACCTTCAACGCGCCGGGCCTGAAGCCCAAGCTCAGCTTCGACCTCAACGAAGATGTCGCCGCGCCGTTCATCAGTACCGGTGCGCGTCCGCGCGTGGCGGTGCTGCGCGAGCAGGGCGTCAACGGCCAGATTGAAATGGCCAACGCCTTCGAACGTGCCGGCTTCCGCGCCTTTGACGTCCATATGAGCGACCTGATCGAAGGCCGCGTGGCGCTGCAGGACTTCACCGGCCTGGTCGCCTGCGGCGGCTTCAGCTATGGCGACGTGCTCGGTGCCGGCCGTGGCTGGGCGACCTCGATCCTGGAGCGCAGCGCGCTGCGTGATGCGTTCGCCGCGTTCTTCGCCCGCGAAGACAGCTTCGCGCTGGGCGTGTGCAACGGCTGCCAGATGATGAGCCAGCTGAAGAACATCATCCCCGGTGCCGAACACTGGCCGCAGTTCCGCCGCAATGCCAGCGAGCAGTTCGAAGCCCGCACCGCGCTGCTGGAGGTGGTGGAGTCGCCGTCGATCCTGTTGCGCGGCATGGCCGGTTCGCGCCTGCAGGTGGCGGTGGCGCATGGCGAAGGCCAGGCGGTGTTCGACAACGCCGTCGACCAGGCCGCGGCCCGTGTCTCGCTGCGCTACATCGATGGCCACGGCAACGTTGCCAGCCAGTACCCGCTGAACCCGAACGGCTCGCCGGACGGCATCACCGGCCTGACCAGCAGCGATGGCCGCGTCACCATCATGATGCCGCACCCGGAGCGCACCCCGCGCGCGCTCAACCTGAGCTGGGCGCCGGCCGAATGGCAGGGTGATTCGCCGTGGATGCGCATGTTCCGCAACGCGCGGGTGTGGTGCGGCTGACGGCGCAACCGTCGCGCACGCCACAATGCGATGAGGTACGGAAAACCCGGCAGGCGACTGTCGGGTTTTTCTTTGGATGGGCAGAAATACCTGCCGCAACCATCAGTTACATGCGTTTACAGGGCGCCGGTGGTTCGTCACCCAGACCTAACAAAATCGCTTGATAAACAGGTGAAATAGTGAACTGCTTCACGGCAATAGGATTTGCCGTGTCAAAGTCTTGACGATCTGGAAAGTTGCCGTTAACACTTGAACCCCGTTACAGAATCATTCATTTCGCAGTAACCGGTTGGCGCACGCGCTCGGTTTTCTGTCGCTGCGCGCCGTTCGGCAATACCCCGCAGTAAATCACGCGAATAAACGCCCCCAGGGGACGTTGGGCCGGAAAGCCCAGCGGTGGCGTTGCTTTGCCCAAAACCAGTCCAATCAGGAGCCGTACCGATGAATCGGATTTATCGCAAGGTCTGGAACAAAGCATTGGGTCAGTGGGTGGTGGCTTCGGAACTGGCCTCCTCCGACAGCAGCAGCGGTGGGGTCGTCGACCAGCGCCGCGATGCGACACGAGCCACGCCCGCATTGCTGGCAGTGGCGCTGGGCCTGGTATTGGGATTGGGCATGAGCGGCACCGCTGCGGCACAGTCGGTGCAGATCGGCGGCAGCGCCACCTGCGTCGCTTTCAGCGGCAAGCTGCTGGAAAAGTGCCTGATCGAGGGCTCGGCCACGGCCAAGGGCAGCAACGCCGTTGCGATTGGCAGCAACAGCAACGCCAGTGCCGCCAACAGCGTGGCGCTGGGCGCCGGTTCCAAGGCCACGCGGGCCAACACCGTGTCCGTCGGTGATGCCGGCAAGGAACGGCAGATTACCAACGTCGCGGCGGGCGCCCAGGCGACCGATGCGGTGAACAAGGCGCAGCTCGATGCGCAGGCACGGGCGACGCAGGCCGCGATTGCCGACGTGGCCGCAGACGGCAGCCGCTATTTCAAGGCCGACGGCGCAGGCGATGACAGCGACGCGGCGAAGATCGACGGGCAGGGCGCATTGGCGGCCGGTGCCGGTGCGCAGTCGCTGGCCAATGCCACCACTGCCATCGGTACCCAGGCCATCGCCGCCGGCATCGGCGCCAGCGCGTTCGGCCAGGGCGCATTGGCCATTGGCGATGCCAGCGTCGTGGTCGGGCAGAGTGCTGCGGCCTTCGGCCTGGGCGACACCGCCGTGGGTGCCAGTGCCTATGCGGCCAGCGAGAACGGCGCGGCCACCGCGCTCGGCGCGTTGTCTGAAGCCACCGCTGATGGTGCCACCGCTGTGGGTGGCGGTGCCGTCGCGATGGGCCCGGGCAGCACCGCGCTGGGCCGTGGTGCGACCGCCGCCAACGAAGCGTCGATTGCGGTCGGCGCGTTCAGCACCGCCGTGGGTGAATACAGCACCGCGCTGGGCTCCAATTCGGCGGCGGTGGCGACCGGCAGCGTGGCGCTGGGCGCCGGTTCGCTGGCCGACCGTGTCGATACGGTGTCCGTCGGCGCCGCCGAGTATGGCCTGACCCGGCAGATCACCAGCGTGGCTGCCGGTACTGAAGACACCGATGCCGTCAACGTGGGCCAGCTGAAAGACGTGGCCGCCGTGGCCGATGCCACCGCCAAGCGCTTCCAGGCCAACGGCAGCAGCAACAGCGATGCCGGTGCGCTGGCCGAGGGTGATGAGGCGCTGGCTGCAGGCGAAGCGGCCAACGCGATCGGCAAGGGCGCCACCGCCGTGGGTGCCGGTGCCACCGCCGTCGCGCAGAACGCCACCGCCGTCGGCAACAACGCACTGGCCTCGGGCCAGAACAGCGCGGCGTTCGGCAACAATGCGCAGGCCAACGGCCCGGGCAGCGTCGCCGTTGGCGGTGCTGCGGTCGATGCCGATGGCAATCCGCTGATCACCAGTGGCGGTGTGCCGGTGGAAACCGGCGCCACCAGTGCCGGTGTCGGTGGCACCGCCGTGGGCGCCAGTGCCGATGCCGGTGGTTTCGCCGCGTCGGCCTATGGCGTGGGCGCGTATGCCGCCGGTGCGCAGTCGTCCGCGTTCGGCGCGGTCGCCAATGCCATCGGTGACTACTCCACCGCGCTGGGCACGCAGAGCAACGCCACCGGTACCAGCAGCGTGGCCATCGGTGGCCCGGCCGACCTGATTCCCGGCCTGGGCTTCTTCGTGCAGACCCAGGCCAGTGGCGAAGCCGCAACCGCGGTCGGTGCCGGCGCAATCGCCAGCGGCGACCGCGCGGTGGCCAACGGCAGCCTGACCGAAGCCTCCGGCGCCGAAGCGACTGCGGTCGGCTACTTCGCCTACGCACCCGGCGAGAACGCCAGCGCGCTCGGTGCGCAGACCTGGGCCAGCGGCGCGCAGAGCACGGCGGTGGGCTACTACGCCACCGCGCGGGGCGCCAACAGTGTTGCACTCGGCGCGAACTCCGAAGCGGTGCGCGCCAACAGCGTGGCGGTGGGCAGTGCCGGCAACGAACGGCAGATCACCAGCGTTGCCGCCGGCAGCGAAGCCACCGATGCGGTGAACAAGGCACAGCTGGACGCGGTGGCCAGCACCGCTGACAGCACCGCGCGTTTCTTCCAGGCACAGCCGGAAGCGGGCAGCGATGCCGGCGCACTGGCCGAAGGTGAAGGCGCGGTTGCCGCCGGTTCGTCGAGCAATGCGATCGGTGCCGGTGCGGTTGCACAGGGCGCTGCCGCCTCGGCGATCGGTGATGACAGCGTGGCGGTCGGCCGCAACAGCAACGCCACCGGCAAGGGCGGCGTGGCGATCGGTGGCCTCGGCCAGGCCTACGACGAGTACAACCAGCCGATCATCGGTGCCGACGGCACGGCGCAGCAGGTGGGTACCACCGCCGTTGCCGACGGTACGGCGGTCGGCAGCGGTGCACAGGCCACCGGAGCCGCCAGCAACGCCTTCGGAAGTGCCGCCAGGGCCAGCGGTGACAACAGCTTCGCCGCGGGCGGCAAGTCGCGCGCCACCGGCAGCTATGCAGTCGCGGTCGGCGACAGCGCATTCGCCAGCAGCGATGACAGCACCGCTGTCGGCGGCTACAGCTGGGCAACCGCCAGCGGCGCCAGCGCCTTCGGCTCCGGCGCGTGGGCCACCGCCACCAATGCATCGGCCTTCGGCAACGCGGCCTGGGCCAGCGGCAGCGGTGCAACCTCCATCGGTTACAACAGCTGGGCCAACGGCGCCAGTTCCACTGCGGTGGGGCGCGGCGCCTTCGGCTATGGCGACAACAGCGTGGCGCTGGGCTTCCAGGCGCTGGGCAACAGCCTCAACAGCATCGCCATCGGCACCAACACGGTGGCTGGCGGTGAAAGCGCGATCGCGCTCGGCGCCGGCAGCAATGCCAGCGCCGGCAATGCCGTCGCGCTGGGCGCCGGTTCAGTGGCCAACCGTGCCCGCACGGTGTCGGTCGGCAGCGCCGGCAACGAACGCCAGGTCGCCAACGTGGCTGCTGGCACGCAGGCCACCGATGCAGTGAACAAGGCGCAGCTGGATGCGGTGGCGAGCACCGCCAGCACCACCAGCCGCTTCTTCCAGGCCAGCGGCAACGGCGACGATGTGGCCGGTGCGTTGGTGGAGGGGGACAACGCGCTGGCAGCGGGCGACGCGGCCAACGCCATCGGCAATGGCGCCACCGCGCTGGGCAGCGGTGCCAATGCGCTGGCCAACAATGCGCAGGCGATTGGCTTCAACGCATTGGCGACCGCGGCCAACGCCAGCGCGGTGGGTGCCAACGCACAGGCCACCGGCGAGTACGCCACCGCGCACGGTGCGGAAAGCGAGGCCAGCGGCGAGCAGAGCGCCGCTTTCGGTGCCGCCAGCATCGCCAGCGGCGCCGGCAGCACGGCCAACGGTGTGCTGTCCGAAGCGTCCGGCGAAGAAGCCGTGGCCGTGGGCTACTTCAGCAATGCCAGTGGCGATGCGGCGACCGCCGTGGGCAGCGAAAGCGTGGCCAGCGGTACCGCATCGGCGGCATTCGGCATCGGCGCCGAGGCCACCGGTGGCTATAGCACCGCCATCGGTGGCTACGCGCAGGCTTCGGCCTTCAATGCCACCGCATTCGGCAACTTCGCCAATGCCTCCGGTTCCAACAGCGTGGCAGTGGGTGGCGATTCGGAAGCGTCCGGTGCTTACAGCACCGCCACCGGCCAGGGCAGCCTTGCCACCGGCACCAACAGCGTTGCCGTCGGTGGCTCGTTGTTCGGTGTGCTGGCCACCGAGGCCTCGGGCAACTACTCCACCGCCGTGGGTGGCGGCGCCTGGTCGGGTGGCATCAACAGCACCGCGCTGGGCAACGCCGCCGAATCGCGCGGCGCCAACAGCGTGGCGCTGGGTGCGGACTCGATTGCAGACCGTGACAACACCGTTTCGGTGGGCGGGGGGGGCAACACCCGCCAGATCACCAACGTAGCCGACGGTACGCAGGGCAACGACGCGGTCAACAAGAACCAGCTCGATGCGGTTGCCGCTGCTGCGGAAAAAACCAGCAGGCAGTTCCAGGCCAGCGGCAATGCCGATGGCGAAACCGGCGCACTGGTCGAGGGCGACAACGCACTGGCGGCCGGTGATGCGGCCAATGCCATCGGCAACGGTGCCACCGCACTCGGCAGCGGTGCCAATGCGCTGGCTGCCAATGCCACGGCCGTCGGTATCGATGCGCTGGCCACCGGCAACAACGCAGCGGCGCTGGGCAGTACCGCGCAGGCCACCGGTGAAGACAGCCTGGCCCTGGGCAGTGGCGCCAGCGCCAGCGAGCTGGGTGCCAGCGCCACCGGCGCACGTGCCCAGGCCAGTGGTGCCTACAGCACCGCAACCGGCACCGAGTCCAACGCCAGCGGCACGCAGGCACTGGCCAGTGGCTTCCGCAGCGCCGCGTCCGCTGATGGCACCACCGCTGTCGGCGGCTATGCCGAAGCCAGCGGCCGCCTCGGTACCGCGCTCGGCTATGGATCGGCGGCCAGCGGTGCCAACACCACGGCGGTCGGCTTCGGCGCGGCCGCGGCCGGTACCGGCGCGGTGGCCGTGGGCCAGTCCAGCGAGGCCAGTGGCGAGGAGAGCGTCGCCATTGGCGGCAGTACCTTCTTCGGCCTGATCCCGTCGCGTGCCAGCGGTACTGGCGCTGCGGCATTCGGCGCAGGTGCGTGGGCCACCGAAGACTACGCCACCGCCATCGGCTGGAATTCGTGGGCCGCGGGCAGCAGCGCCACCGCACTGGGTGCCAATGCCACCGCCAACGGCAGCAACAGCGTCGCTCTCGGTGCGGGCTCCAAGGCGGACCGCGACAACACCGTTGCCGTCGGCAAGGCCGGTGGCGAACGCCAGGTGACCCATGTTGCCGCCGGCACCGAAGCCACCGACGCGGTGAACAAGGGCCAGCTGGATGCAGTGGCCACGGTTGCCGACAAGACCAGCCGCCAGTTCCAGGCCAGTGGCAATGCCGATGGCGAGGCCGGCGCGCTGGTCGACGGTGACAACGCCCTGGCCGCCGGCAATGCAGCCAACGCCATCGGCAACGGCGCTACCGCGCTGGGCAGCGGTGCCAACGCGATGGCCGCCAATGCCACCGCAGTCGGCTTCGATGCACTGGCTGCCGGCAACAACGCCGCAGCGCTGGGCAATGCTGCACAGGCCAGTGGTGTGGACAGCGTGGCGGTGGGCAGTGGTGCCAGCGCCAGCGAACTCGGCGCCAGTGCCAGCGGTGCCGGTGCCCAGGCCAAGGGCGCCTACAGCACCGCCAGCGGTGCGCAGGCCACGGCCAGTGGCACGCAGTCGCAGGCCAGCGGCTTCCGCGCCAATGCGTCGGCCGATGGCGCCTCGGCACTGGGCAGCTATGCCGAAGCCAGCGGTCGTCTCGGTACGGCGGTCGGCTACGGCAGCAAGGCCACTGGTGCGAACGCCACTGCGGTGGGTGTCAGTGCCAACGCCACGGCGGCCGGCAGCATCGCACTGGGTGCCGGCTCGGTGGCCGATCGTGCCAACACCGTGTCGGTCGGCAGTGTCAGCACCGACCGCCAGATCACCCGGGTCGCTGCGGGTACCGAGCGTACCGATGCGGTCAACCGCGGCCAGCTCGATGCAGTGGCGGCGACCGCCGACGGCACCGCGCGCTACCTCAAGGCCACCGGCAGTGGTACCGCCAGTGCCAGCGGCAGCGATGCCACGGCCATCGGTTCGGCGGCCAGTGCCAGCGGCGCACGCAGCAACGCCGTGGGCGCCAACGCGATGGCGATCGGCAATGGCGCGCTGGCACTGGGTAACAGCGCCGGTGCATCCGGTGCCAACTCGGTGGCGCTGGGCGCAGGGTCACGTGCACTTGATGCCAACGTGGTCTCGGTCGGCGGCGGCAATGGCACCGATGGCCCGGCGACGCGCCGCATCGTCAACGTGGCTGATGGCCGCATCGGTGCAGGCAGCACCGACGCAATCACCGGCTCGCAGCTCAACGTCACCAACCAGCGTGTCGGTGCGGTGGAGACCCGCGTGGGCGATTTCGATTCGCGCATCGCCACGGTCGAAACCACCGCAGCCAGCGCGGTCAGCTACGACGATGCCAGCCGTGACCGCCTGACCCTGTCCGGCTTCCAGGGCACCACCATCGACAACGTCGGCGCGGGCAGCATCGCTGCCGGCAGCCGCCAGGCCATCAATGGTGGCCAGCTGTTCCAGTCGCTCAGCGACGCCGCCAGCTTCCTCGGTGGCGGTGCCAGCGTGGGCATGCAGGGGGTGTTCGTGGCGCCGAACTACGTGATCCAGGGCGCCACCTACAGCAATGTCGGCGATGCACTGGGCGCGCTGGATCGCAAGGTCAGCGAAATCGACCGTCGTACCGCCGGTGGCACGCGCGCCGGGACCGCCAGCCTGCGCGCGATGAGTGCGCCGCTGGAGGACGGTGCGCAGGCCAGTGTCGCCGATGCACGGGTGACGGCGGACGCAGCACCGGCCAGCACCGCGCGTGTGCAGGGCGCGCCGACCGCGGCTGCGGCGGGTGCCGGCATTCCGGTGGGCACCCCGGCGAGCGGCTTCAATGCGGTTGCCATGGGAGACGGCGCCGTTGCCAGTGGCGCCTCGTCCACCGCCATCGGCCAGGGGGCCAATGCCAGCGCAGCGAACGCGGTGGCGCTGGGCCAGGGCTCGGTCGCCGACCGCGCCAACACGGTGTCGGTGGGCAGCGAAGGCAACGAGCGCCAGGTGACCAACGTGGCGGCCGGTACCACGGCCACCGACGCGGTCAACAAGGGCCAGCTCGACCGTGGCATGGCCACCGCCAACAGCTACACCGACAGCCGCGTCCAGGCCGTCGCCGACAGCTTCGATGTGTTCAAGGGCGAGATCGATGGGCGCCTGCGTCACATGGACCGCCGCATCGACCGTCAGGGCGCGATGAGCGCCGCGATGCTCAACATGGCCACCAGTGCCGCCGGTATCCGCACCCAGAACCGGGTCGGTGTCGGCATCGGCTTCCAGGGTGGCGAATCGGCATTGTCGCTGGGTTACCAGCGTGCGATCAGCGATCGCGCCACGGTCACCTTCGGCGGTGCTTTCAGCAGCGATGACAGCTCGGTCGGCGTCGGTGCCGGCTTCGGCTGGTAAGCCCGTCCATTGCGCCGGCGGCCACCCACGCCGGCGCAGCACCTGCAGTGAGGGCCTGGGGGGAGGTCACGGCAATCCCGGCTGGGCCGGCCGGGAGTCGTCAAGGAATGATGGCCGCAGTGTTGGTTCGATCCATGACCCAGAAGAGGAATTTCGACGTGATCAAGAAGCAGAACCTTCGCATCAATGTGCTTGCCGCCGCCGTGCTGTCGATGACGGCCGTCGGTGCCGTCCACGCCGCCGGGTTGCCGACCCGTGAGCCGGTGCGCCAGGCCAGCACCGCCCAACCGGGGGCCGAGCGCATCATCGTCAAGTACCGGGCCGGGGCTGCCGCCGCCAGCGACCGCTCGGCCAAGCTGTCCACCGTGCAGTCGGCGCTGACCCGTGCCAGCCTGTCCGGCGGCACCTCCCGCGCCAGCACGCTCGGCCCGCAGGTAGTGCGCAGGCTCGCCACCGGCGCGGACCTGATCCGCGTACAGGGCCGCCTGGCCCCGGCCGAACTGCAGCGCGTGCTGAAGGAACTGCAGGCCGACCCGTCGGTGCAGTACGCCGAAGCGGACGTGAAGCTGCGCCGTACCGAGCTGCGTGCCGGCGACGTGCAGCCGGCACTGGTGCCCAACGATCCCTTCTACCAGCAGAACCAGTGGCACCTGCACAACGCGGTCGGCGGCATCAACGCACCGGCGGCGTGGGACGTTTCGCAGGGCGAGGGCATCGTGGTGGCGGTGATCGACACCGGCATCCTGCCGCAGCATCCGGACCTGGTCGGCAACCTGCTGGAAGGCTACGACTTCATCAGCGACGCGGAGACCTCGCGCCGCCCGACCAATGATCGCGTACCCGGTGCGCAGGACTATGGCGACTGGGTCGAAAACGATAACGAGTGTTACGACGGCTCGCTGGCCGAGGACAGTTCTTGGCACGGCACGCACGTCGCCGGCACCGTGGCCGAGCAGACCAACAACGGGGTCGGCATGGCCGGTGTCGCCTTCAAGGCCAAGGTGCTTCCGGTGCGCGTGCTGGGCAAGTGTGGCGGTTACCTGTCCGACATCGCCGACGCCGTGGTGTGGGCATCCGGCGGCACCGTATCGGGCATCCCGGCCAACACCAACCCGGCCGAGATCATCAACATGAGCCTGGGCGGCAGCGGCGCCTGCGGCAGCACCTATCAGGACGCGATCAACGGCGCCATCTCGCGCGGTACCACGGTGGTGGTGGCCGCCGGCAACGAGACCGACAACGCATCCAAGTACCGGCCGGCCAGCTGCGAAGGCGTGGTGACCGTGGGCGCGACCCGCATCACCGGCGGCATCACCTATTACTCGAACTACGGCACCCGCGTGGACCTGTCCGGTCCGGGTGGCGGCGGCAGTGTCGACGGCAACCCGGGGGGCTACATCTGGCAGACCGGTTCCAATGCAGCGACCACGCCGGAGTCGGGCACGCCGGGCTACATGGGGATGGGCGGTACCTCGATGGCCTCGCCGCATGTGGCAGCCGTTGCCGCACTGGTGCAGAGCGCGCTGATCGCCAAGGGCAAGGATCCGCTGACCCCGGCCGCGATGCGCACCCTGCTGAAGGAAACCGCGCGTCCGTTCCCGGTCGCCATTCCGGCAGCGACCCCGATCGGTACCGGCATCCTTGACGCCAAGGCTGCGCTGGCCAAGGCACTGGAAGAACCGTGCACCGAAAACTGCGGGCCGGTGGCGACGCCTTTGACCAACAAGGCGGCGGTCGGTGGCCTGAACGGCGCTGCCGCCAGCAGCAGGCTGTACAGCTTCGAGGCCGTGGCCGGCAAGCAGCTCAGCGTCATCACCTACGGCGGTACCGGCAACGTCTCGGTCTACCTGGCGCAGGGCCGCGAGCCGAGTGCCACCGACAACGATGCGCGTTCGACCCGCCCGGGCACCTCGGAAACGGTGCGGGTGACGGCACCGACCGCCGGCACCTATTACATCAAGGTGGTAGGCGAGGCGGCGTACAACGGCGTGAGCATCCTTGCCACGCAGTAAACACCTGCCGACGTAGTTGAATGGCCGAGGCCCGTCATCCTGTGTGACGGGCTTCGTCTTTTTACGAAAGGTGGCCGAGGGGCGGCGGAAATCACGGCTTAACTGCTAAAGTCGGAGCGATTGACAGGAGAGTCACGTGAACGCGCTCGCCGCAACCGTTACCGACGACGCCGAAGGCCGCATCCTGGATGCGCTGCTGGCGCGTGGCCGGCTCAAGGAAGGAGACCTGGCGCGCGCGCGGCCGCTGCATGCCGAAGCCGGCGGCAGCCTGCTCGGCCTGCTGGTGCGGTTGGGGCTGGTTTCCGAGCGCGACCAGGCGCAGGCCAGCGCCGAGGTGCTGGGCCTGCCGCTGCTGGAGGGCAAGCAGGTACCCGAAGCCCCGCCGCAGGCGCTGGCCGACGGCCTGCCGCTGTCGCTGCGTTTCCTGAAGCAGTTCCACGTATGCCCGCTGGAATTGAATGAACAGGGCGTCCGGCTGTGGCTGGCCGACGCCCACGACGCCTACCCGCAGCAGGCCGTGCAGCTGGCGCTGGGGGTTCCGGTGACGCCGGTGCTGGGCATGCGCGCGGAGATCGACGATCTGGTCGAACGCTGGTTCGGCCAGGGCCGCAGTGCGATGGGCGCGATCGTGGAAACCGCCGACGGCGAGGGCGGCGCGGTCGACGACATCGAGCACCTGCGCGATCTTGCCTCGGAAGCGCCGGTGATCCGCCTGGTCAACCTGGTGATCCAGCGTGCGGTGGAACTGCGTGCTTCGGACATCCACGTCGAACCCTTCGAAAGCCGGCTCAAGGTGCGTTACCGCGTCGATGGCGTACTGGTGGAGGGCGAAAGCCCGCCGGCCAACCTGACCGCGGCGGTGATCAGCCGCATCAAGATCATGGCCCGGCTCAACATCGCCGAACGCCGCCTGCCGCAGGACGGCCGCATCATGCTGCGCGTGCAGGGCAAGGAACTGGACCTGCGCGTAAGCACCGTACCGACCGCGCATGGCGAGAGCGTGGTGATGCGCCTGCTCGACCGTGAAACGGTGGTATTCGATTTCCATCGGCTCGGCTTTACCGATGCCTTCCTGCCGCAGTTCCGCAAGGTGCTGGAACAACCGCACGGCATCCTGCTGGTCACCGGCCCGACCGGTTCAGGCAAGACCACCACGCTGTACACCGCGCTCAGCCAGCTCAACACCGCCGACGTCAAGATCATCACCGTCGAAGATCCGGTGGAGTACCAGATCGAGGGCATCAACCAGATCCAGGCCAAGCCGCAGATCGGCCTGGATTTCGCCAACGCCCTGCGCAGCATCGTGCGCCAGGACCCGGACATCATCATGATCGGCGAAATGCGCGATCTGGAAACCGCGCGCATCGCCATCCAGTCGGCGCTGACCGGCCACCTGGTGCTGTCCACCCTGCACACCAACAATGCGGCCGGCGGCATCACCCGCCTGCTCGACATGGGCGTGGAAGACTACCTGCTCACCTCCACCATCAACGGCATCCTGGCCCAGCGCCTGGTGCGCCGGCTGGAGCCGACCCACGCCGAGCGCTACGCAGCCTCGCCGGAAGAGATCGAACGCTTCGAGCTGCGCCGCCTGCAGCCCGAAGGCCCGATCCACCTGTTCCGCCCCAGGCCTTCGGCGCTGGCACCGACCGGTTACCTCGGCCGCACCACCATCATGGAATTCCTGGTGATGAACGATGCGCTGCGGCGGGCGGTGATGCGCCGTGACGGCATGGGCGAGATCGAGCGCATCGCGCGCGAAGCCGGCATGCGCACCATGTACGAAGATGGCCTGTCCAAGGCGCTGAGCGGGCAGACCACCATCGAGGAAGTGCTGCGCGTGACCGAGGAAAGCTGATGCGCGCAGGACGCCGGGGCTGACATGCCGACCTATCGCTACAGGGCACTCAATCCGCACGGCGAGATCTTCGACGGGCAGATGGAAGCGGCCAGCGAGGCCGAACTGGTCGCGCGCCTGCAGGACCAGGGCCACCTGCCGATGGAAACGCAGTTGGCCGATGGTGGCGCGATCGGTGGCAGCAGCTGGCGCAACCTGCTGCGCCAGCGCCCGCTGCAGGGCGCCGCGCTGCTGCAGTTCACCCAGCAGCTGGCGACCCTGCTCGGTGCCGGCCAGCCGCTGGACCGCGCGCTGTCGATCCTGCTGGGGTTGCCCGAGGATGAACGTTCGCGTCGCGCCATCACCGACATCCGCGACGTGGTGCGCGGCGGTGCGCCGCTGTCCACCGCGCTGGAACGCCAGCACGGCCTGTTTTCGCGCCTGTACGTGAACATGGTGCGTGCCGGCGAAGCCGGCGGCAGCCTGCATGAAACCCTGCAACGCCTGGCCGACTACCTGGAACGCAGCCGCGCACTGCAGGGCAAGGTGATCAACGCGCTGGTCTATCCGGCGATCCTGCTGGTGGTGGTAGGTGGCGCGCTGCTGTTCCTGCTTGGTTACGTGGTGCCGCAGTTCGCGCAGATGTACGAAAGCCTGGACGTGGCGCTGCCGTGGTTCACCAACGCGGTGCTGCAACTGGGCTTGTTCGTGCGCGACTGGTGGGTGCTGCTGCTGGTGGTGCCGGCCGTGCTCGCGCTGTTCTTCGAACGCAAGGCCCGGCAACCGGCCTTCCGCTTGGCCTTGGATGGCTGGCTGCTGCAGCGGCGCGGCATCGGCCGCCTGCTGGGTGAACTGGAAACCGCACGGCTTGCGCGCACGCTGGGCACGCTGCTGCGCAATGGCGTGCCGCTGCTGGGTGCGCTGGGCATCGCCCGCAACGTGCTGGGCAACCGTGCGCTGGCCGCCGATGTCGAAGCGGCGGCCGATGAAGTGAAGAATGGTGCCGGCCTGTCGCTGGCGCTGTCACGCGGCAAGCGCTTCCCGCGCCTGGCCCTGCAGATGATCCAGGTCGGCGAGGAATCCGGTGCGCTCGATAGCATGCTGCTGAAGGCCGCCGATACGTTTGAACAGGACAGCGCCCGGCGCATCGACCGGCTGCTGGCGGCGATGGTGCCGGCGATCACCCTGGTGCTGGCCTCGGTGGTCGGTGCGGTGATCGTGGCGGTGCTGGTGCCGCTGTATGACCTGACCAATGCCATCGGTTGACGATGGATCCCTACGCAACCCCGACACTCCGCAACCGAAAGGACCGACCATGATTGCTTCCCGTCGACCGATCCGCCTTTCCTTCACTGCCGCGCGCAACCAGTCGGGCATGAGCCTGCTGGAAATCATCATCGTCATCGTGCTGATCGGCGCGGTGCTGACCCTGGTCGCCAGCCGCGTGCTCGGCGGCGCCGATCGCGGCAAGGCCAACATCGCCAAGGCCCAGGTGCAGACCGTCGCGTCCAAGATCGACAATTACCAGATCGACACCGGCAAGCTGCCGGGATCGCTCAACGACCTGGTGACCGCACCGGCCGGCATCGGCGGCTGGCTGGGGCCGTATGCCAAGCCGGCCGACCTGAACGACCCGTGGGGCCATGCGCTGGAATACCGCGCGCCGGGCGAAGGCCAGCCCTACGAACTGGTCAGCCTTGGCAAGGACGGCAAGGCCGGCGGCAGCAGCGTCGACGCCGACATCCGCTACCAGCCCTGATCCTGCATGACGTATTTCCTGCCGCGCCGGCTGCCACGCCCGCGCCTGCACGGCAGGCGCGCGGCGGGACTGTCGCTGCTGGAAATGCTGCTGGTGATCGCGCTGATCGCGGCCATCGGGCTGATCACCGCCGCCGGGCTGTCGCGGGGTTTTTCAGGCATGCAGCTGCGCAGCGCCGGCAAGGACATCGCCAACCAGCTGCGCATGGTGCGCGCGCAGGCGATCGCCCGCGGCGAGCCGCAGCGCTTCGTCATCGAACCGGCGCGACGTCGCTGGGAAGGCGCCAACCAGCGTGTGGGTGAAGTGCCGCCACAGCTGCAGGTGCAGTTCGAAGGCGCCGCGCAGCTGGCCACGGCGCCGGGGCAGGGCGTGATCGAGTTCCATCCGGATGGCGGTTCCAGCGGCGGCCGCATCCGCCTGCAGCGCGACGCCGCCGAATGGCGCATCGATGTCGGCTGGTTGACCGGCGAAGTCCGTTCCGGCCCCTGGCGCGAACAATGAAGCGCAGCGCACGTGGCTTCACCTTGCTGGAAGTGATCATCGCCTTCGCCCTGCTCGGGTTGGCGCTGACCCTGCTGCTGGGAAGTCTCTCCGGTGGTGCGAAGCAGGTACGCGAGGCCGAGGTGCGTACGCGTGCGGTGCTGCATGCGCAGTCGCTGCTGGCTGAGGCCGGTGTGACCTCGCCGTTGCAGGTCGGCAGCCAGCAGGGTGACTGGGAGCAGGGGCGCTACCACTGGGAGCTGCAGGTGCAGCCGTGGGTGGAGCCGCGAGCCGCCAACCAGGCACAAACGCAGGCACCGGGGATGCCGTGGCTGGCCGAACTGCAGCTGCAGGTGCGCTGGGGCGACAGCGAACGCGAGCAGCTTCGCTGGCGCAGCCTGCGCCTGTTGCCGCCGGACCTGGAGAACGCGCGATGAAGCGCGGCGCCGCAGGCTTCACCCTGGTGGAAGTGATGCTGGCGACGGTGCTGCTGGCCGGGGGCCTGGCGCTGGCGTTCGCCAGCGTGCGCTCGGCGATGGCGGTCAGCCAGCGCGGCGAGCAGATCGCCGCCGAGAGCGAGCGCATGCGTGCGGTGGAAGCGCTGTTGCGGCGGCAGCTGTCCGCGGCGCTGCGTACGCCGCTGGAAGCGCCGGACCCTACCCGCGAGCCGATCTTCTTCCAGGGCGAAGAGCAGCGCATGCTGTTCGCGGCCGATCTGCCGGGCTACCTCGGCCGCGGCGGTGCCTACCTGCACGCGCTGCAGGTGGAAGGCCGCAGCGGCCAGCAGCGCCTGCTGCTGGACCTGGTGCTGCTGCAGGAAGGCGAGCACATCGCCGAAAACCCGCCGCGTCCGCCGGAGGTGCTGGTGGACAACCTGAAGTCGGTGCAGCTGCGCTACCGCGGCATCGATGCCAGCACCGGCCAGGTGACCGACTGGATGCCACGCTGGGACGACACGCGGCGCCTGCCGATGCTGGTGGAGATCCAGATCGTGCCGGCCAAGGGCACGCCCTGGCCGGCGCTGGTGGTGGCGCCGCGCGCCGGTGGCAGCGGAGGTGCGCGATGAACCGGGTGCGGGGCGCGGCGCTGGTGCTGGTGCTGTGGCTGATCGCGCTGATGACGGCGCTGGTGGGGGCGTTCGCACTGAGCGCGCGCGTCGAGCATCTGCAGCAGCAGGTGCTCGATGGCGACGCGCGGGGCCAGGAACGCGCGCGCGCGGGCATGGAATATGCGCTGATGCGCCTGTCCGCCGACCCGCAGCGGGCACCCTGGCGCGCCGACGGCCGCACCTACCGCTGGCAGTTCGATGACGCCAACATCGAGATCACGGTGCTCGACGAGAACGGCAAGATCAATCTGAACCTGGCCGACGTGGCACTGCTGGAGGCGTTCCTGAAGGCGCTGGGCGAGGAAGACGGCAGTGCCCGGCAGCTGGCCGGGGCCATCGTCGACTGGCGTGACGAAGACAGCCTGCTGCAGCCCGGCGGCGGCGCCGAGGCGCCCGACTACGCCGCGGCGGGGCTGCCGTACGGCCCGCGCAACAGACGTTTCGAGACCCTGGGCGAGCTGCAGCGGGTGCTGGGCATGCGCGGTCCGCTGTACCGGGCCATGCTTCCGCACCTGACCCTGTACAGCCGCCAATCGCGGCCGGATCCGCAGTTTGCCAGCGCGCCGGTGCTGACGGCATTGGGCCTGGATGCGGACACCCTGCTGGCCCAGCGCGCCCAGCAGGAGCGTGACGCCGATTCCGCTGCGGGTGCGTCAACGCTTGCCAGCAGCAGTGGCACCTATAGTATCGAGTCCCGTGTCACCGACGGCAGTGGACGCCGCTCAGTGCTGCAGGCAGTGGTACGCAACGGCTCGGGCGGGGTTCCCGGGCGGACCTACACAGTGCTTCGCTGGGAGCAGGGAATGACAGCAAGATGACGGCGTGGCAGGACAGTCTGCGACAGGTGCAGGGCCGGATCGGTCCTGGCGCCGGCCGTTTCCTGCGCTGGTGGCGGCAGTCGTTGCTGGCATGGGTACCGGTTCGTTGGCAGTGGGCGCTGGGTTGGGCGCAGGCACGCCTGCTGCTGCAGCGTGAGGGCGACCAGCTGCAGGTCTGGCGCGAGGCCGGTGAGCGCCGAGAGTCCGTGGCGCGGCTGCCGTGGCCACTGTCGCCGGCCGAGCTGGACCGGGTCCTGGAAGCACGCCTGCGCAGCCTGCCGCGCGTGTGGCTGCTGCCTGCCAGCGATGTGCTGCGTCGCCATCTGCGGTTGCCGGCCGCCGCCGCCGACCGCCTGCGTGCGGTGGTCGGCTTCGAGATCGACCGCCAGACGCCATTCGAATCCAGCCAGGTCAGCTATGACGTGCGCGAGCTCGGAGCGGCAGGCGAGGGCCAGCTGCAGGTCGAACTGGTGGCCTGGCCGCTGCGCCAGCTGGACGCCTGGCGCGGCAGCGTGGGCCCCTGGGCCGATGCGTTGGCCGGTGTAGATGCCATCGACGCGCAGGGCAACACGCTGCAGGTGAACCTGCTGCCGCCCGCGCAGCGCCAGCTGCAGGCCGATCCGATGCGGCGCTGGAACCTGCTGCTGGGTGTGGCTGCCGTGGTGATGCTGGTGCTTGCCGGCCTGCAACTGCTGGACAACCGACGCGCAGCGGCCGACGAACTGCGTGCCCAGGTGGAACGCAGCGCGCGCAGTGCGCGCAGCGTAGCCAGTGAGCGCGCGCAGCTGCAGGCGCTGATCGACGGTGCCGCGTTCCTGGAAAAGCAGCGCAGCCAGCGCGCGGGCACGGTGGACATCTGGACCGAGTTGACCCGGCGCCTGCCGGAGGGCACCTATCTGGAAAAGCTCGCCATCGAGAACAACAACCTGCAGCTGATCGGGCTCAGCCGCGAAGCCTCGCAGCTGGTGCAGCTGCTGCAGGACGCACCGCAGTGGCGCAAGGTCAATCTGACCGGTGTATTGCAGGCCGACGGCGCTGCCAGTGGCCGTGATCGTTTCACCATGACCGCGGAACTGCAGCCGTTGCCGGCGGCTGCCCCGACCCGGGAGGCGGCCGATGCCGATGCCAAGCGCACGCCGTGACCGCTGGCTGGCGCTGGCACTGCTGCTGGCAGTGCTGGGCCTGGCCTATCTGTTGCTGGTGCACCCGTGGTTCACCCAGCCCCTGCGCGAGATCGATGCCGATGTCGCGGCGCTGCGCGAGCGCGAGGCACGCGTGCAGGCGCAGCTGCAGCAGCAGCCGCAGATCGAACAGCGCCTGCGCGCCACCCGCGAAGCGTTGCAGCAGCGCCCCGGTTTCCTGCGCGAAGCCACTGCCGAAGCCGCCGCTGCCGCGCTGGGTGCAAAGCTGCAGGATGCAGTGGCGATGGCCAGCCCGGGCAACCGCAGCTGCACCATCAGCAACCGTACGCCGCTGACCGACAACCGGCGCGATGCCGAGTTCGTGCGTGTCGCCATGCAGGTGCGCCTGCGCTGTGGCGTCGCCGAGCTGGCCACGGTGCTGCACAGCCTGGAGACCGGCAGCCCGCGCCTGTTCGTCGACAACCTCAACCTGATCGCGCAGCGCTTCCAGCAGTCACCGAACGAATCCGGCCTGGGCCTGGATGTGTCATTCGAACTGGCGGGCTACCTGTTGCCGGGTGCGGCGACCGACGCGGCCACGCCGGCCCCGGCGGCCGAACCGGTCGTGCAGCCGCAGCCGTCGCCAGCGGCCGCGGCGCCCGCCCCGGCGGCGCCGGCCGAGGGGCAGGAGGTGGCCGATGAAACTTGAGCAGATCAGCCTGCGCACCGGCTTCCTGCTGGCGTTGGCGGGTTGGGCGGCGGCGATCTGGCTGGCCACCGGCTTCGGCCTTGGCAGCCAGTTGCCCGCAGCCGATGGCGATGCGGATGCAGCGCCCTCGTTGCCGGCACTGCCGGCCCTGGCCGCCGAGCGCATGGCCAGCGCAGACAGCTACAGCGCGATCGGCGAACGCCCGCTGTTCGCCGAAGACCGCAGGCCGCGGCCCTACCTGCTCGGTGGCAGCGAGCCAGCCGCCAGCGCGGCCCTGCGCCTGACCGGCGTGCTGATGACCGGCAATTTCAGCATGGCCACCTTCACCACCGAACAGAACCGCTCGGTGCGGCTGCGCCTCAACGGTGACGCCGTGGATGGCTGGCAGCTGGTGGCGCTGGAACCGCGCAGGGCCACGGTGATCGGCCCCGGTGGCAGCCAGGTGCTGGAGCTGGCCGTGTTCAACGGCCAGGGCGGTGAACCACCCACCGTACTGCGTGGCGCCAACGGTGCGCCGCCGGCCGGTGCGATCGTGGTACCGCCGCCGGCCGGTGCCCCGCCCGCGCCGCCCCCGGCTGCGGCAAGTGCGCAGCCAGCGCCACAGCCGGCCGTCAACGTGCCGCCAGCGGCCGCTACACCGCCTGCCAACAACAACGGCCCCAGCGAAGCGCAGATGCAGGCCATCCGCGAACGCATCCAGGCCCGTCGCCGCCAGCTGCAGCAACAACAGCAGCAACAACCGTCGCCGCCCCCAGGCGATGGCACCAACCGATAGAGTGAATGCATGAGCCTGCGTTTTCTTCCCTGGTCCTTTGCCCTCGCGCTGCTGGTCGGCTGCAGCACCGTGTCCGCGCCGCATGTGCAGCGCAAAGGCAACCTGACATCCACCACCGAGGCCGGACAGGCCGCGGAGGTCGCCGCCGATGCTGCCCGTGATGCCCAGGGGGCCCCGCAGGCGGTGATCCGTCGCGGCACCGGCACCATGATCAACCGCGAAGCGGCACGCGCACCGGCACCGGCACTGCACGGGGCCAGTACCGGCGAGGCGACCTTCAACTTCGAAGGCGAGTCGGTGCATGCGGTGGTCAAGGCCATCCTGGGTGACATGCTGGGCCAGAACTACGTGATCGCACCGGGGGTGCAGGGCACGGTCACGCTGGCCACGCCCAAGCCGGTGTCGTCGGCACAGGCGTTGAACCTGCTGGAAATGGTGCTGGGCTGGAACAATGCGCGCATGGTGTACAGCGGCGGCCGCTACAACATCGTCGCCGCCGACCAGGCGCTGGCCGGAACCGTTGCGCCCAGCACCGCGCCGGCGGCCAGCGCGCGCGGCTTCGAAGTGCGGGTGATCCCGCTGCAGTTCATCTCCGCCAGCGAGATGAAGAAGGTGCTGGAGCCGTATGCGCGGCCCAATGCCATCGTCAACGTCGACAGCGGTCGCAACGTGATCACGCTCGGCGGTACCCGCGCCGAGCTGGAAAACTACATGCGCACCGTCGAGATCTTCGACGTCGACTGGCTGTCGGGCATGTCGGTGGGCGTGTTCCCGATCCAGTCGGGCAAGGCCGAGCAGGTCGCCGCCGACCTGGAGAAGGTGTTCGGCGAGGAAAGCAAGACCCCCAGCGCAGGCATGTTCCGCTTCCTGCCGCTGGAGAATGCCAACGCCGTGCTGGTGATCACCCCGCAGGTGCGCTACCTCGACCAGATCCAGCAGTGGCTGGACCGCATCGACACCGCCGGTGGCAGCGCCCGCCTGTTCTCCTACGAACTGCGCTACATCAAGGCGCGCGACCTGGCCGAACGTCTCGGTGAAGCCTTCGCCAGCAGCGGCAACCGCGGCGGCTCCAGCCCGGCATCGTTGGCACCCGGCGCGATTCCGTCGCAGCTGGGCAGCGACGGCGACCGTGGCATGGACAGCAGCAACGGCAGCAGCAACTTCGGCTCGACCTCCGGCAGCAGCACCGGGGGCAGCAACAACGGCAGCATGAACCTGCCGCAGCGCCAGTCCGGCAATGTCAGCGTCAGCCTGGAAGTGGAAGGCGACCGCGTGGGCGTGTCGGCGGTGGAGGAAACCAACACGCTGCTGGTGCGCTCGACCCCGCAGGCCTGGCGCTCGATCCGCGAAGTGATCGAGAAGCTGGACGTGATGCCACTGCAGGTGCACATCGAAGCGCAGGTGGCCGAGGTCGCGCTGACCGGCGACCTGAAGTACGGCGTCAACTGGTTCTTCGACAATGCGGTGCTCGGGCAGAAACTGACCGGCGCATTGGGCGGCGTGACCCTGCCGGCCGCCGCCGGCGGTTCCTGGAGCAGCTTCGCGGGCGCGGTGACCGGCGCCGATGGCCTGGGCTGGGCGTTCACCGGCCACAACGGCGCGGCGGTGGTGAGCGCGCTGGACAAGGTCACCGATGTGCGCCTGCTGCAGACGCCTTCGGTGTTCGTGCGCAACAACGCCGAGGCCACGCTCAATGTCGGCGACAAGGTGCCGATCAACACCACCACGGTGAACACCGGCGTGGGCACCAGCAGCTATAGCTCGGTGCAGTACATCGATACCGGCGTGATCCTCAAGGTGCGCCCGCGGGTGACCCGTGATGGCACGGTGTTCCTGGACATCGTGCAGGAAGTGAGCAGCGCGTCGGATGTGCCGGAGACCTGCAACCCGACCGAGCGCAACTGCAACCCGCGCATCTCGACCAAGAAGCTGTCCACCGAAGCGGCGGTACAGAGCGGCGACACCATCATGCTGGCCGGCCTGATCACCGATTCGGCCACCGATGGCAGCAGCGGCATCCCGGGCCTGAGCAAGATCCCGGTGGTCGGTGCGTTGTTCGGGCAGAAGACCCGCACCAGCCGTCGTTCGGAGGTGATCGTGCTGCTGACCCCGACCATCGTCCGCAACGGCCAGGAATCGCGCAACCTGACCGACGAGTACAGCCAGCGCTTCCGGGCGATGGAGCCGCTGAACCAGCCGCGCGCGAAGAAGTAAGGGGTTTACGGCCGGGCGGCGCCCGGCACCCGCAGAGGCCAAGGCAACAGCAACAGCAACAGCAACAGCAACAGCAACAGCGGGGCTACTGAGGGATGGCGGGGGGGGGGGGGGGGGGGGGGGGGGGGGGGGG
>NZ_JASJSU010000057.1:0-24737 GCF_030237045.1 Stenotrophomonas maltophilia group sp. Smal17 | reverse complement strand
GCGGGCCAGCGGCCGGCACTACCGGTGCGCGGTGTCGACGCGCGGCGGTGGGCGAGGGGGCCTGAATCGGGGACAATAGCGTCCCCGCCGCCCCACGCCTGCTCCCGATGACCGATTCCGCCTCCCAGCTTCCTGCCCGCATCCTTGATGGCCGCCGCATCGCCGAGGACCTGCTCGACAGCCTGAAGGTGCGCGTCGACGCCCGCGTGGCCGCCGGTGGCAGCCGTCCGGGCCTGGCCGTGGTGCTGGTGGGCGGCGACCCGGCTTCGACCGTGTACGTGCGCAACAAGCGCCGTGCCGCCGAGAAGGTCGGCATCGAAGCGCATGACTACGATCTGCCGGCCGGTACCACCGAAGCCGAGCTGCTCGACCTGATCGACCAGCTCAACGCCGACCCGAAGATCAACGGCATCCTGATCCAGCTGCCGCTGCCGGGCATCCCCGACGCGCGCCGGCTGATCCAGCGCATCGACCCGCGCAAGGACGTGGACGGCTTCCACCCGGAAAACGTCGGCCACCTGGCCCTGCGCGAGTTCGGCCTGCGCCCGTGCACCCCGCGCGGCATCACCACGCTGCTGGGCCACACCGACCAGCCGGTGCGCGGCCGCAACGCCACCATCGTGGGCGTGAGCAACCATGTCGGCCGCCCGATGGGCCTGGAGCTGCTGATTGCCGGCTGCACCGTGACCAGCTGCCACAAGTTTACCCCCAAGGACGTGCTGGAACAGGCCGTGCGCAACGCCGACATCCTGGTAGTGGCGGTGGGTCGCCCGGGCATCGTGCCGGGCGAGTGGGTGAAGCCGGGCGCAGTGGTGATCGACGTCGGTATCAACCGGCTGGATGATGGCCGGTTGGTGGGCGATGTCGGGTTTGAAGCGGCTGCGCAGCGGGCCAGCTGGATCACCCCGGTGCCGGGTGGGGTGGGCCCGATGACCGTGGCCACGTTGATGCAGAACACGTTGGAAGCGGCCGAAGCGCTGAGCTGACCTGTTTGGGTGGGTGCCGACCGTTGGTCGGCACAATGCGGACATGCGGATGACCCGCTCCTGGTAGGTGCCAACCTTGGTTGGCACACATACATCGGGGCCATCGGCCCATCTGGGGCACCGGTGCCGGACAGATCGTGCCAACCAAGGTTGGCACCTACCAAAGGCGCTCCAGGACTGCCCCGAGTGATCCTCTTAAGGTGGGTGCCGACCGTTGGTCGGCACATCCATCGGGGTCATCGGCCCATCTGGGGTCCAGTTGCCGGACGGGCCGTGCCAACCAAGGTTGGCACCCACCAAGGGCGGTATGCCACCGGCGGCCCGAATAGCCCCCTGAATGGATCGCCGCCCGCGTGACACTGCGTCGCATCTACCCCCTGCCACGCGGCGCGAAAACAGGGTAAAATGTCGCGCTTCCCCACATCTCGGGTATGCCGATGCTGCGCATCCAGGCTGAAGCACTCACTTACGACGACGTCTCGCTCGTCCCCGCCCATTCGACCATCCTGCCCAAGGACGTCAACCTCGAAACGCGGTTGACTCGCGACCTGAAGCTGAAGCTTCCGATCCTGTCCGCGGCCATGGATACCGTCACCGAAGCCCGCCTGGCCATCGCCATGGCACAGCTCGGCGGCATGGGCATCATCCACAAGAATCTCAGCCTGGAACAGCAGGCCGCGGAAGTGGCCAAGGTCAAGAAGTTCGAGGCCGGTGTCATCCGCGACCCGATCACCGTCGGCCCGGAAACCACCATCCGCGACGTGCTGGCCCTGACCCAGGCGCACAACATCTCCGGCGTGCCGGTGGTGGGCAGCGACGGCCTGCTGGCCGGCATCGTGACCCACCGCGATATGCGCTTCGAGACCGAGCTGGATGATCCGGTCCGCCACATCATGACCAAGAAGGATCGCCTGATCACGGTCAAGGAAGGCGCCGCGTCTGACGAAGTGCTGCAGCTGCTGCACCGCAACCGCATCGAAAAGGTGCTGGTGGTCAATGATTCGTTCGAACTGCGTGGCCTGATCACGGTCAAGGACATCCAGAAGAACACCGACTTCCCGAACGCTGCCAAGGATCTGTCGACCCGCCTGCTGGTCGGCGCTGCCGTCGGCGTGGGTGGCGATACCGATCGCCGCGTGGAAGCGCTGGTCGCCGCCGGCGTGGACGTGATCGTGGTCGATACCGCGCACGGCCACTCGCAGGGCGTGCTGGACCGCGTCAGCTGGGTCAAGAAGAACTTCCCGAACGTGCAGGTCATCGGTGGCAACATCTGCACCGGCGAAGCCGCACTGGCGCTGCTGGACAGCGGCGCGGACGCAGTGAAGGTCGGCATCGGCCCGGGCTCGATCTGCACCACGCGCGTGGTTGCCGGCGTCGGCGTGCCGCAGGTCACCGCCATTGATCTGGTGGCCGAAGCGCTGCAGGACCGCATCCCGCTGATCGCTGACGGTGGCATCCGTTACTCGGGCGACATCGGCAAGGCGCTGGCCGCCGGTGCCTCGACCATCATGGTCGGTGGCCTGCTGGCCGGTACCGAAGAATCGCCGGGCGAGACCGAGCTGTACCAGGGCCGTTCGTACAAGAGCTACCGCGGCATGGGTTCGCTGGCTGCCATGGAGAAGGGGTCGAAGGACCGCTACTTCCAGGACGCCGCCACCGCCGACAAGCTGGTGCCGGAAGGCATCGAAGGCCGCGTGCCGTACCGCGGCCCGGTGGGCGGCATCATCCACCAGCTGATGGGCGGCCTGCGCGCCACAATGGGCTACGTGGGCTGCGCCACCATCGAAGACATGCGCAGCAAGCCCAAGTTCGTGAAGATCAGCGGCGCCGGCCAGCGCGAGAGCCACGTCCACGACGTGACGATCACCAAAGAGCCGCCGAACTACCGCGCCTGACGCGGGCCGGGCAAAGAGGAACGAGGAAGCTGATTCCCGTTCCTCTTTTTCCATCTGCCGCCAAATCTGATTTCGTTTTCCCTACTGCATTGCCAGGGCGCCATGACCAACATCCATAACGACAAGATCCTGATCCTCGATTTCGGCGCGCAGTACACGCAGCTGATCGCCCGCCGCATCCGCGAGCTGGGCGTCTACTGCGAAATCTGGGCGTGGGACCACAACCCGGCCGAGATCGCGGCGTTCGGCGCCAAGGGCATCATCCTGTCCGGTGGCCCGGAATCGACCACGCTGCCGGGCGCCCCGGCCGCGCCGCAGGAAGTGTTCGACAGCGGCCTGCCGATCTTCGGTATCTGCTACGGCATGCAGACCCTGGCTGCCCAGCTGGGTGGTGCCACCGAAGCCGCTGACCAGCGCGAGTTCGGCCACGCCGAAGTGAACGTGATCAACCCGGATGCGCTGTTCAAGGGCCTGAGCGACCACGGCGGCGAGCCGAAGCTGAATGTCTGGATGAGCCACGGCGACCACGTCTCCGTTGCACCGCCGGGCTTCACCATCACCGCCACCACCGACCGCATTCCGGTGGCCGCCATGGCCAACGAAGAAAAGCGCTGGTACGGCGTGCAGTTCCACCCGGAAGTGACCCACACCCTGCAGGGCCAGGCGCTGCTGCGCCGCTTCGTGGTGGACGTGTGCGGCTGCCAGACCCTGTGGACCGCCGCCAACATCATCGACGACCAGATCGCCCGCGTGCGCGAACAGGTGGGCGATGACGAAGTGATCCTGGGCCTGTCCGGCGGCGTCGATTCGTCCGTGGTGGCTGCGCTGCTGCACAAGGCCATTGGCGAGAAGCTGACCTGCGTGTTCGTGGATACCGGCCTGCTGCGCTGGCAGGAAGGCGACCAAGTGATGGCGATGTTCGCCGAGCACATGGGCGTAAAGGTGGTGCGCGTGAACGCCGCCGACCGTTACTTCGCTGCGCTGGAAGGCGTGAGCGACCCGGAAGCCAAGCGCAAGATCATCGGCAACCTGTTCGTTGAGATCTTCGACGAAGAGTCGAACAAGCTGAAGAACGCCAAGTGGCTGGCGCAGGGCACCATCTACCCCGACGTGATCGAGTCGGCCGGCAGCAAGACCGGCAAGGCGCATGTGATCAAGAGCCATCACAACGTGGGCGGCCTGCCGGAGCACATGAAGCTGGGCCTGGTAGAGCCGCTGCGCGAGCTGTTCAAGGACGAAGTGCGCCGCCTGGGTGTTGAGCTGGGCCTGCCGCGCACCATGGTCTACCGCCATCCGTTCCCGGGCCCGGGCCTGGGCGTGCGTATCCTGGGTGAAGTGAAGCGCGAATACGCCGAACTGCTGGCCAAGGCCGATGCCATCTTCATTGATGAGCTGCGCAAGGCGGATCTGTACGACAAGACCAGCCAGGCGTTTGCCGTGTTCCTGCCGGTGAAGTCGGTGGGTGTGGTGGGCGATGCGCGCGCTTATGAGTGGGTGATTGCGCTGCGGGCCGTGGAGACGATCGACTTCATGACCGCGCATTGGGCGCATCTGCCGTATGAGTTCCTGGGTACGGTGAGCAATCGGATCATCAATGAGTTGCGGGGGGTGTCGAGGGTGGTTTATGACATCTCGGGGAAGCCGCCGGCTACTATTGAGTGGGAATGAGTTGAAAGAACAAGGGCGCCGAGAGGCGCCCTTGTTGCATAATTCATACAATTCGCTGCCTACTGAAGGCTTCCGGTGAGTATAAGCCATTGGGAGGGAGCGCTTCTGGCTTGATAATTGAGACGAAACTGCACGGCTATTCGGCCGCGCAATTCCGCGCCACTACGACAGCCGAAGCTGGCTTAGTAACGTGTGATAGAGGAGCGTCTCTCCGCTGGTGCCAGGCTTGAAAGTGTCAGTTGTAATTTCGTCGTCTTTAATTGTGGCTTTCTTGAAAAGTGCTGAAAACTCTTCAATCGAAACCATCTCGCCAGGGGCTGTAATGCTCAGGTAGGCTGGCCTTAGTAGTCGCATGAGTGCCCTGAATCCATTCGTCTTATTGAGCACTGCTCCATCGCCGAGCCCGCTCCATGCCTTCGGCCATTGTTGACTTACGGCCGAAAAATAATTGAAAAGGATGTCGGCAATATCCATGTCCCTTTCATCAATGAACATGTTTCTGAAGATCAGTTTTCGCTGTTCGTCTGCATCAGCACGGTAGGGCTTGCTGTTGCGGAGATAAAGATCTCTATCTGTAGTTGGATCTGCACTAATGTAACGAAGAAGGGCTTCGACGAATGTTGCCTGTGTGAGTGTTTCGGTAAATCGACCTTCTGTGGCAACCCCGAGTCGCTTAATTCTCTTGTGGAACGGACTGCTCTCTGCTCTGTCCAGTGCAACCGCAATCGTATGTGAAGTTTTCTGGGGGCTGCGCGATTTTGAATATTCGAAGAGGTCGTAGACTAGGCTTTTGCTGACTTTTGTCTGTGCCAGGTTAACGACTGAGAATATGTAGGCTTGGCTTTCGATGTCCATTTCTATGAATATAGAAACGTTTACTTCAAACGGACGGTTCGCCAGATTTAAATGCTGAAGCCCCTCGATTCGGTGCTGTCCATCTAGAACTCTTGCGATCTGAGTTCTATCGATAATGGTCTCGCCATTGTCGTCTATTACGTTGGTAAGAGTTAGGGTCTTGTTGTTCTCATCATATGAGGCGCAAATGCCCGGTATGGCTAAGATGACGGCTGTCGGAAAGCAGGCGTCGACTGTGTTCACATACTTTCCGATTTCCCGAACTCTCTTTGGATTGACTTCTCGTTGAATTCCGAGATATTCATCCATCTCGCGACCGCCACGGAGTTGCCTTACGTCGGAATACGTGATCTCGCGAAGCAGCGCAGAATCGATCGATGCGACGTAGAAGTCGCCGATGGGCTGGGTGACGCGGATGCAAGGGAGTGAAATGGAGTACGGCTGAGTAAGTATGCTCTGCTGCTTCATGCTTGGCCTCCATTTCGCCTGTTAAAGTGTTCCGTCATTTGATCAGCGACTGGATTTTCATGCGGAGCAGGATCTGGGAAATCTTCATTCGGGTGTCGGGCTGCAAATTTATCTGCGAACTCGTTGACTGGTTGTTTCAGTCCTCGTTCTGCGTCGAACGCAAGTGTACTCTTTCTGTAAACTGTGGTGAGGTATCTGAGGGTGACAACAATGCCGGCGATACAGATCGAGGCGATTAACAAAAAATCCGAATCTAAGAGCTCTTTGATCACCGGCTCTCTTCCGGCTAGCACAAAGGCATAGAACCCAGAAGAAAGGGCGCCTAAGAATAGCATCGCGGCGAAATGATAGGCTCGCCCTGGGAATTGCTTGGTGGATTCAGAGTCTTCGGCTGAGGCTAATAGGATTGGACCTAACATGCCAACTGCAAAAATAAAAAGCTGACCATTGCTAATGGTGCTGACTAGCAGTTCGAAATAATTCTTGTTGCGGTTGGAGATAAATGCCTTAAGGAAAAATGCGGTAACCCAAAATGTTGCCGTTCCGAAAATTATCGTTATAAAAAATTCTTTCAGCGAATCTTTATGGTTCTTCGCAGTGCAGTGCGCGAGCGGGCCCAAGATAGGTAAGCTGCTTAGAAATTTGCGCGCTCTGCCGCTCGGGGGCGTGGGCGCGCGCGAGCCCTCTTTCTGATCTGGCTGATCCAACTGCGACATCATTCCTTGATCTCCATTATTCAGGCTACTGCTACGATCTCTGCATACTTTCCACGAGTTCCTCCAGCCCCAGCAATTGCGCTGTATCGGCTTAGCGAGAAGACGCGAAAATCCCCTTGGTAAAGCTCTCTGACGCTGGCATGGTCCGCATTAGTGCACATTACAACTGCGCCTCTGCTCTTTGCTCGAAACAACGCCGCCCGGAGTCGCTCCTGGTCGGCCCATGAGAAGAGCTGTTCGTTGTATTTTATGAAGCCATTGTACTGGTGTCGCACAGTGTATGGAGGATCTGCAAAAACAAAGTCTCCTTGATCCGCTCGGTCGATCTGACTTTCGAAGTCGCCGTCGCTCAGACATGCGGTGCGCAATAATTCGGATACACTCTCGAAGTCATCGGTCTCTAGGGTCGCGCGAGACTTTGTTCCGATTGGAGTGTTGAAAACACCCTTCTTATTTACTCGGTAGAGACCATTCCAGCACGTGCGATTCAAATAAATGAACTTGGCGGCTCTGCCCGCAGCGGATGTTGGCGAGCTACTCCTAACCTTATAGTAATGCTCGGCGCAGTGCGCTCTATCGTGCTCGGCAAGTCGGAGTCGAACCTTGCGCCAGTCGTCCGCAATTGCGCGATAAGTTTCGATTAATTCTTTGTTTCTGTCCGACAGGAGTGCTCGTTCTGGTCTCAAGCCAAAATACATGGCGCCACTACCCAAGAATGGTTCAATGTACTGGCCTTTGCAGTGTCCTTGGAGCTCCATAGCGAGAGGCATTAACCATCTCTTGCCACCTGCCCATTTTAGGAAGGGTAGAACACCCAAAGAGCCCACTGACATACGACCTCGATCGCCGTCTTTCTCAGGGCGCTCCAGAATCTGCTCTACTCGACGTTTCAGTTCCATCTGCGGCTCGCTGCCCTGCATTAGACCTGCCAAGTATGGACGAACGTAGGCCTTTGTCACAGTGCGGGCGGGCTAGGTTCGGATTGCCCAAGCGACAAGCGTACTCTTGACCGCCGACTTGGTCTTGCCAGACAGATTGAGCTCAATTCTGACCAAGAGCGGAAGTGGAACCGTGCACTGCCAGGCGGAAAATTTGCTCTTGCACTACTCCGGCCTAACCTCCCGACAAGCCCACTCAACCAGCCCCCGGCAAGCCAGGAACAACCCATCCACAACCCCCTCATCCAAGTGCCTTTCCGGCTCCGCCGCCACGCGACAGCGGTCCGCCGCGTGCAGCACCTCCAGCACGGTCAGCGCGCCCACCATCGCGCGCTCGCTCTTCGCAAGGCTCACGCGGCGGCCGGGTGACACATCGTTCTCCGGCCAGGGCAGCCCGTCGGCTCCCTCACCTGCGCGAATGCGCTTGAGGATGCCGAGCAGGGAGTTCAGGTCGGGCAGGGGCGTGTCGTCGTTGATGGGCTCAACAACGGTGTACGAGGAAAAGGTGTCGGACTTTTTCATGGCGTCGGCTTCCGTGGCTGTACTTAACAGCGCCACCGTGAAGAAGGTGGCGGACGATGCGTGGCTGCAAACCGGGACGAAGTAGTGCCATTACCGGTGGGTCCGAAAACCCCCACGCACCGCCCGCCATACAGGCCGACGGATTGCCCGCCGGCACCGCTTGGGGACGGTGCCGACGGACAAGCGCAAACAACTGGCACAACAATCGTCGCGGGTTTGCAGACCCGGAGCCACCCGTTGTCGGTGGCGCGCCATGGTGTTTACGCGGTCGCTCCGAATACCAATTGAAATTCGCGAAGGAATCGCAGAATTCGAGAGCGGGAATCTATTGTGGCACGCACTATTCGTGCCGTAGGCCTCACGATCCGACGCATTCGCGCAGACGCGCTGCTGATCGCGAACAAGAGCGTCGCAATCGCCCGTGCCTTCAGGGGATAGCGAGACAGCCGCCTTTACAACAATTCGTATTCCGAACCGGGCAGCAACGCCGCCCGATCAGTCCGACCGGCGGAAAAGCGGTCCAAAGCCGACACCGCGGGAAGGCGGCAGTAAATTCAACCCACGCCGTCCTCAACCACGCCCGCATTCCCCACCAGCAACTCAATCATCGCCCGCGCCGCCGCCGACTGTCGCCGATGCGGCGCATAGATCACCGAGAATGGCCGCGACCGTCCCCACAGCTGCGGCAGCACCTCCACCAGCTCCCCACGCTGCAGCCGCTCGCGCACGATGAACGCATAGCTCTGGCAGATGCCGATGCCCTGTTCGGCCAGCGACACCACGCCCAGCACATCGTCGGACGTCTCGATGGACGAGCGCGGCAGCCAGTCCACCTCGCGGTCGCCATCGCGGAAGATCCACGGCGCCAGCCGCCCGGTGCGCGGCATCACGAACGGCAGGCACAGGTGCTGCTGCAGGTCGTCCAGCGTCTGCGGCGTACCCCGGCGCTGCAGGTAGTCCGGCGACGCCACCAGCACCAAAGGCGCATCCTCCAGCTTCCGCCCCACCAGCCCGCTGTCCGGCAGCTGCCCCAGGCGGATGGCCAGGTCGAAGCCTTCGGCCACCAGGTCCACGTTGCGGTTGGTGATGTTCAGTTCCACCTGCACCTGCGGGAACTGCTGCGCAAAGCGCGCCAGCACGGGCGGCAGCCGGTAGTGGCCATAGGTGGTGGGCACGCTCAGGCGCACGCGGCCGGCCAGCGCACCGTCCTGGGCCAGTACGTCGCGCTCGGCGTCGTCCAGCAGGCCGAAGGCGGTGCGCACCTGTTCCAGATAGAGCCGCCCGGCATCGGTCAGGCCCACGCGGCGGGTGGTCCGCTGCAGCAGCTGCCGGCCCAGCCGCGCTTCCAGGCGGGTGACCGCGCGGCTCAGCACCGAGGGCGTGGTGGACAGCGCCACCGCGCCAGCCGTGAACGAGCCGTGCTCGACTACCGCCAGGAACACCTCCACATCGCCCAGATAGTCGAACTTGCGGCTCATTTGGCTCTCCGGGGAACAGATGTTTTGCGATGGGGCCAATTTATCGCCGCTGGGGCGATGAATAAAGTGGCGGCCATTCCCCGATAGGAGTCCCCCATGAACCTGATGACCCGGCTGGCCGCAGCGCTGGCCCTGACCTTGGCCGCCAGCGGCGCACATGCCGCCAACGTGCTGGTGGTGCTGTCCGACGAAAACCACCTGGACCTGAAGGACGGCAAGGTGCTGTCCACCGGCTTCTATCTCAACGAGTTGATGCAGCCGGTCAAGCTGCTGCTGGACGCGGGCCACGAGGTGACCTTCGCTACGCCGCAGGGGCGGGCGCCGACGGTGGATGCGTCGTCGGTGACGCCGGCGTACTTCGGCAACGATGCCGCACAGCTGACGCTGCACAAGGAGCTGCTGGAGAAACTGGCGCTGACCTCGCCGACGGCCTCGCCGGTGGTCAGCCTGGCGCGCATCGAGCAGCAGGGCTACGCGCGGTTCGATGCGGTCTACATTCCCGGTGGCCACGCGCCGATGCAGGACCTGCTGAAGAGCCCGGCGCTGGGCCGCTTGCTGGCCGACTTCCACCAGCGCAACAAGACCACCGCGCTGGTCTGCCATGGGCCGATCGCGCTGCTGTCCACGCTGCCGGATGCGGGTAGTTTTGTGGCAAAGCTGGAAGCGGGTGCGATGCCGGCCACGCCGAAGTGGATCTACAGCGGCTACCAGATGACGGTGATCAGCAACCAGGAAGAGGAGCAGGCCAAGCCGCTGCTGGGTGGCGGCGAGATGAAGTTCTACCCGCAGACCGCGTTGCAGCGGGCGGGTGCGACGTTCAGCAGCAATGCCACGCCGTGGACGGGGCATGTGGTGGTGGACCGTGAGCTGATTACCGGGCAGAACCCGGCTTCGGCGCTGGAGGTGGGGCAGCGGCTGGTGGAGCGGTTGAAGTGATGGGGCGTTGAGGAAAAGCTTCCGCGCATGGCGTGGAACTACTGCCGGTTGGCCTGCCATCGGTAGGTGCCAACCTTGGTTGGCGCTGTGGCTTGGCACGGAGCGCATCCACGCAGGGCGTGAATCTACAGCGCTACACTGGTCGCCTACGCCCGATGGAAGCTCGCCCATGTTCAGTGGAAAAGTCGCCGTGGTCACCGGCTCCACCAGCGGTATCGGTCTTGGCATCGCCACGGCGCTGGCACGGCAAGGCGCCGACATCGTGCTGAATGGCTTCGGTGATGCGGCGGAGATCGAGCGCATCCGTTCCCGCCTGGAAACCGAATTCGGCGTGCGGGTGGCGCATGATGGTGCCGACCTTTCGCGTGGCGAGGCGGTGCGCAGAATGATCGAGCACGCCGTTGCGACGATGGGCCGCATCGACATCCTGGTGAACAACGCGGGCATCCAGCACACCGCATCGATCGAGGAGTTTCCCGCTGAAAAGTGGGATGCGATCCTGGCGCTGAATCTCTCGGCGGTGTTCCATGCAACGGCGGCGGCGTTGCCGTACATGAAGCAGCAGGGTGCCGGGCGCATCATCAACATCGCATCGGTGCATGGGTTGGTAGGCTCGGTGAACAAGTCGGCCTATGTGGCGGCCAAGCATGGCGTGGTGGGGTTTACCAAGGTGACCGCGCTGGAAAACGCGGGCACCGGCGTCACCGCCAATGCGATCTGCCCGGGCTGGGTGCGGACGGCGCTGGTCGAGCAGCAGATCACGGCGTTGGCCGAGAAGGACGGCACGGATCAGGAATCCGCCGCCCGCGCGCTGCTGTCCGAAAAGCAGCCTTCGTTGCAGTTCGTGACGCCCGAGCAACTGGGCGAGATGGTGGTGTTCCTGGCCTCGGACGCGGGGGCGCAGATCACCGGCACGGCGCTGCCGGTGGATGGGGGCTGGACGGCGCGCTAACTGGCGGGCTGTGCGCGCCGCTGCAGCATCGGCAGCGCGACGAGCGTCGCGAGGATGGTGAACAGCACCAGCGACGACCCCACCGTGCCGAAGCCCAGGCCGCCCTTTTCCAGCGGCTTGGTGAGCAGGTCGCCGAAGGTGGCGCCGAACGGGCGGGTGAGTACGAAGGCGATCCAGAACAGGATGACCCGGTTGATGCCCTTGATGCGGGTGGCCAGTGCGGTGAGCGCGATGAGGCTGCCGATCAGCAGTGCGCCGCCGGTGAAGCCCAGCCCGGAATCGTCGGCGAGGAAGTCGCCCAGGGCGGTGCCGAGCGTGTTGGAGAACAGCACGGCGGTCCAGTAGAAGCCTTCGGCGCGGCGCGATGCGATGTTGCTGACCGAGATCGACTTTTCCGACAGCCGCCACGCCAGCAGCACCAGCGCCAGGCAGCCGGCCAGCAGGCTGGCGCCGGTGGCGTAACCGAGGCCAAGCGTGCGGTCGAGCAGGTCGGACATCGTCGTGCCGGCGGTGCTGGTGGCCAACACCACCGACCAGAACAGTACCGGGTGGAAGCGCCTCGCCGACAGCTGCACGGCCAGCAGGCCAGCGAAGATGGTGAGCAGGATGGCCGAGCTGGCCACGTAGCCCAGGTTGAGTGTCATTGACAGCAGGTCGCCCGCGGTCTCGCCGAGGGTGGTGGCGGCGATCTTCATCACCCAGAAGTCAAGGGTGACCGCCGCCACTTTGCTGTGCAGGGAATCTGCGTCTGAAGCACTCATCGAACGTCGCCTGGGGAGCCTGCGGGTGATGCTGTGGCGGGCGGCGTCGGAGTGTGGTCGGAACCGGGTTTGGCAGCGGTGAGGGTGGGGCAGCGTTCAGCAGGGGAACGCGCTACGCTGCGGCCAGCATCCAGGATGGGGAGACAGGGAATGGCCGGTTCGATTCCATCGTTTGCGTTGGCAGTGGGCCTGCTGGTGTTGTCCGCGTCGGCAGGCAATGCCAGCGCGCAACCGCGCGACGCCACGTATTCCAGCGTCTGCAGGCACGCCGAGTCGGGCGATCTTCTTGGCCTGGAGGTGTCGTTTGTCAGCGAGGCCGATGGCGGCTACGCATTGGTCCAGCGTTACGAGGGCGCAGCCATCGCGCCGGTGCTGATGCAGGTCAAGCAACGCGGGCGTGATCTTGTGCTGGTGAGTGGCGCTACGGATTCCATTGCGCTGCGCCAGGACGGGAAGATCCTGCGGCTGACCTACCTTGATGGCCAGCTGAGCGCTGCGGGCAGCTCGTCGGAAACCCTGATCCCATCGTTGCCAGTGTGGCAGGGAAAGAGCGTCGCTGCTTGCCGTTAGCGCGGCGACGCTCCTTCAGCTTGGGGTGGGGTGTTCAGCTCGGCTTGGCAAGCATACATCGGCCTTCTGCCTGCCAGTCGGCGACCAGTCTGTCGGATTGTGCAGCTTCCTTTGTCGTAAGGCACCACATCGGCGACGCGATACGTGAGTCTGTGCTGGAGAGGTTTCCTTTCCCTTCAGCAGCTTATCGAACCGATGCCCTCCGTTGAGCGCGTTCCTTCTGGAAGCATCCCTGCAAGCGCGGCTAGTTTCGTGTCGCTGGCGGAGTCGGGCCAGCGCGGGTCACGCACGGAACGCAGATATGGGTCGATTGATTGTGGTGGTAGGAGACAGAACCAGCGGCGGCGGACGCGTCATCACCGGCGCGCCATTCACGGACATCCATGGCAGCGCCGTGGCCCGAATCTCGGACAAAGCAACGTGCCCCAAGCATCAGGGCATCTTCTCGATTGTCACCGGCGACTCTACCTGGCGAGTGGATGGCCAGCCAGTTGCCCGGGATGGAGATCGATTGGAATGCGGGTGCAGCCTGATGGCGGGCACGCAGTTGACGGTGGACATTTCTTCAGGCGGAGCACCCGCGTCTGAACAGTCTGTTGCGCCGGTTGCGGAGCGGTCACCATGGGGGGCCGCTTCTACGATGCCCAGCAAGCCCATCTGCGAGGCATGTCTGCGGGCTGCGGCAGACCGCGGTACGGCTTTCCTGCGGAGATGAACATGAACTATGCCATCGTCGATGCAGCACGCTGTGCCAACAGCGCCGCTGTTCTGCACGGGTACGCAGCGGAGGGAAGGGCTCGAGCGCTGTTCGCAGGGCAGCCGGAAAGCCCTCATGCGGACGCCGGACCTTGGCTGGTTATTCTGAGCGAGGACCCGGTCCTGCATCAGTGGTTGTTCAATCTCGAGCCGATCCCGGGTGCAGTCTGCCGCTTCTCCAGTACGGTGAACGTCGACGCTGTCGTAGTGCACCTTCAGGCCCGCATGGCGCTGCAGCTGACGGATGGAGGCATGGCGCTATTCCGCCTCTGGGACGGCCGCGCGCTCTACCGGATGTGGGGAGTAATGACGCAGGCGCAGAAGGCCGCGTTCATAGCGCCGTTCTCACGCTGGTCGGTACAACTGCAGGGTAGGCGTTGGGAGCTGGATCACATGGCGGTGGAGAAACCTTGATGCTCAAGCTGGTTGCTCGACAGGAAGCTTTGCTGCGCCTGCCTGATCCCTTCTCGTTCCTGCCTCGACTTGCGGCGGAGATCCGGCGTGATCTACCAGAGCGGGTCATGGGGCTGGATGATGCTGCGCTGCTGGCGGAGACGGACCGCTGCTACACCTATGCCGCCTATGAACTTGGCGTCACTCATCTGGAAACACTTGTTGCATGGACCAAGGTGGATGTTGGCAGCGGTGGAGAGCTTCATCGCAATGCCGAAGTGGACATCGCTGTGCGCCATGCGGACAACCCCAACATCCAGGCAGCAGACCTGTTGGGCGCCCTGGTCGCTCTGCATCGCTGGCCGAAGGACGACGTGTAATGGCTGCCATTCCGATTCGATGGGGGTTGGGAAAACTGGCTGAACGGGCCGCGGCAGCGGCGGCGGCGGCCGCAGCGGCGGCAGATGCGGCCAAGGACGTGGTGAAGGGCAAGCCCGACGTAAGGGCACGCGACGTGGAGTGTGCAGACGCTCAGGATGCCAGTGATTGCAACGAGTGCCGGCTCGGTGATGGCAGGGTAGGACAGCCGCCTACACCTCGGTACATCACGCGGCGCACGCGTATCAACTACGACTATCAGCTCCAGATAGCGAACATGTATGCCGGCCCGGAGAGATTCGGCTATGTGAAGCGGGGGGACAACGCGGACGAAATCGTGAACTTGGATCTTGAATCGTTCAAGAGCCTGTTTGGACGAGGAGGAGAGTTCACAACGTTGGAATGGTTGTTCGCAGGCATTTCGTTCGACGGCTTCTGGAGGAGCCGATGCACCGTGCTAGAGGCCAAGGGCAACTTCGGCTCATTCTTCAATGCTGACGGGTCGTTATCGAAGCCCTTCGCACGGGCCATGACGGACCAATGGCTACAGAGCTTCACCAAGCAGGCTATGGCGGTTCGTGCAACAGGACCACAGGGAAAGCTTGAATGGCATTTCATGGATGTGGCCGCCTCCAAGGCAGGCCTAATGGTCGGAATCCCTCCTGCGTCTGTGCGCGTCACCCCTTTGGTCATTGGAAGAATGCCTTGAACATTACGATTGCCTGTCACTTTCCCGCGGCAGCCCGCACGCCCTTTCAAGTGTGGGAAGACGTTGTTGGAATTACGTCCAGCCTCTCAAACGCTGACCCACTCTTCGCGAATTGGTGGGCCGCGCCACGTTTATCAAGTGACGCTTACGTACCTGTTGGTGAAGGTGACGATCTTGTTGCCCGTGTGCAGGAGGATGACATCAAGCTCGCCAAGGAGTATCCCGGTCAGCCCTCGATTGGAAGCAATGGCGCGCTCCTCACAAACGCAGGGAATGACAAGGACTGGCTGAGACGAGGCGGTGTTGGGCTGAGTTATATGCCCGCGCTCGGGATGCTTCGACTTCATGTGGACCGCATTGAGAAGGTGTTCGATTCCCCTGTCAGTGTTCTTGAGTCCACGCTTTCGGTGCTGCTGAACAGCCTTCCCATCACGTTTGCAAAGACAAATGTTCAGCAGCTTGTGGAAGGGGAGTTGCTGCTCTACAGCGTTGATCGTGCGCCCTTTCCACATCGGGAATTTCTCGGCTGGATGGGCTACGTAGACGCCTCGTTGACCCAAAACCAGGTTCCTGCCGCCGCAAGGCTTGAGCGTCGCGGTGGTGGCACCCTCATCCTCGCCACGGAGGTACTCGATCTTGCTGATGCACATGCCATCAAACAGGCCAACCAGGTCGAGATGAGTCTGGTTGACCTGGGGCTGCTTCCGGTTACGGATCCCTTGCTGGGATAGCGCGATCCATGCTGGCCGGTGAATCAACTCGGCTTCGCAAACACATCCAATCCCTTGCCGGTCTCCAGCCACGACTTCAGGCTCGACAGCACGATCGGCCAGCCCTGGCGGATGCCGGTATCCATGCCGCTGCCCGGTTCCAGTTCGTCGTGGGTGACGGTCAGCCGCACCATGTCCTGGTAGGGCACGATCTCGAAGGTGACGCGGCTGTAGGCATCGGGGTTGTCGGCCTGCGAGGCGGCGGCCCAGGTGATCACCAGCCGCGAGGGTGGGGTGCTTTCCACGACTTCGCCAACCAGTTCAACCGAGCGCGTTTCGTTGGCACGTACATGCTGCCAGCGCGAGCCGGGCTTCCAGTCCGAGACGTTCTCGTGGCCCCAGTAGCGGCTGGCGATCTCGGGGCGGGTGATGGCCTCGAACACCTTCTGCGGGGTGGAGGCGATGTAGATCACGTGGATGAAGCGGGTGGACTCTGCGGACATCATCATTCTCCTTCCAGTTCTCGTTTCAGGTCATGCAGCAGGCTCAGGCGCTGCTGCTCGAACTTGCGTACCCAGCGCTCGTACACCTCGTGCAGCGGCACCGGGTTGATGAAGTGCAGCTTCTCGCGGCCACGGCGCACGGTGCTGATGAGGTTGGCGTCTTCCAGCAGGCCCAGGTGCTGGGTAACCGATTGCCGGGCCATGTCCAGGTGTTCGCAGAGCTGGCCCAGGGTCTGGCCGTTGTCTTCGCAGAGCAGGTCCAGCAGCGTCCTGCGCGTGGGGTCGGCCAGTGCCTTGAATACCTTGTCTGCATTCATGCGGGGCGTCTTCAGTTCCAGTTGTCGATCCTGACGTCGTGCGGGTTGGGTTGGCCCGTGCCGGTTTCCAGCAGGGCCTTGAGGCTGAGCAGGAACACCGCCCACTTGGTGCTGCAGTGGGAGGTGAATTCGACGCGTTCCTTCCAGCCTTCGTGGGTGAACAGGACGATGCAGTAGTCGCCTTCCTGTTTCAGCGCGAAGCGCGCGTGGGTGCCGATCCATTCGGCGGGGCCGGCGAGGAACTGCCAGAGCACCAGCTGGCCGGGAATGAGCTGTTCCAGCTTCATTTCCATGGCGCCGATTTCCTGGCCGTTGTGGGTGAAGCGCACCTTGACCGTGCCGCTGACATCGCGGTCGCCGTGGGTGTCTTCGGCCCACCAGGCGGCGACGCCTTCGGGGGTGGCCAGGGCCTGGTACACCTGGCTTGCGGGGGCCTTGATGCCGACCCTGTGTGCGATATCCACCATGGCGGGTTCCTCGCGATGGGCGGGCAGGTGCCGTCCTTGGGGTGGACTATAGGCAGGCAAATACCTGCATGTCAACCGTGGTTGCGGAAGGGGTTACCAGGCATGCGTTGGCACTGCTGCGGCATTTGGTCGCAAGCGCTCGCAACTATTCCTAAGCGGTGCTGACGCATGCGGCGTTTACAGTGGGGTTACCCCCTCCAGGAAGGAGCAGTGCATGTATTACAGCAGTGGCAACTACGAAGCCTTCGCGCGCCCGCGCAAGCCGGCGGGTGTGGATGGCAAGCGCGCGTGGTTCGTCGGTTCGGGGCTGGCGTCGCTGGCCGGTGCGGCGTTCCTGGTGCGCGACGGCCGCATGGCCGGTGAGCGCATCACCATCCTTGAGCAGCAGCAGATTGCCGGCGGCGCGCTGGACGGCCTGAAGGTGCCGGAGAAGGGATTCGTGATCCGTGGCGGCCGCGAGATGGAAGACCACTTCGAGTGCCTGTGGGACCTGTTCCGCTCGATTCCGTCGCTGGAGATCGACGATGCCAGCGTGCTGGACGAGTTCTACTGGTTGAACAAGGACGACCCGAACTATTCGCTGCAGCGGGCCACGATCAATCGCGGCGAGGATGCGCATACCGATGGCCTGTTCACCCTGAGCGAGCAGGCGCAGAAGGACATCATCGCGCTGTTTCTGGCCACCCGGCAGGAGATGGAGAACAAGCGCATCGACGAGGTGCTGGGCCGCGATTTCCTGGACAGCAACTTCTGGTTGTACTGGCGCACCATGTTTGCGTTCGAGGAGTGGCACTCGGCGCTGGAGATGAAGCTGTACCTGCATCGCTTCATCCACCACATCGGCGGCCTGCCGGATTTCTCGGCGCTGAAGTTCACCAAGTACAACCAGTACGAATCACTGGTGCTGCCGCTGGTGAAGTGGCTGCAGGACCACGGCGTGGTATTCCAGTACGGCACCGAAGTGACCGATGTCGATTTCGATCTGCAGGCCGGCCGCAAGCAGGCCACGCGCATCCATTGGACCCGCGACGGTGTAGCCGGTGGTGTCGATCTGGGCGCGGATGACCTGGTGTTCATGACCATCGGTTCGCTGACCGAGAATTCAGACAACGGTGATCACCACACGGCGGCGCGCTTGAATGAAGGCCCGGCACCGGCGTGGGACCTATGGCGGCGCATCGCAGCGAAGGATGCGGCGTTCGGGCGCCCGGATGTGTTCGGTGCGCATATTCCCGAGACCAAGTGGGAATCGGCCACGGTGACCACGCTGGATGCGCGCATTCCCGCCTATATCCAGAAGATTGCCAAGCGCGACCCGTTCAGTGGCAGGGTGGTGACCGGCGGCATCGTGAGCGTGCGCGACTCGCGCTGGTTGATGAGCTGGACGGTGAACCGGCAGCCGCATTTCAAGAACCAGCCCAAGGACCAGATCGTGGTGTGGGTGTATTCGCTGTTCGTGGATACGCCCGGTGACTACGTGAAGAAGCCGATGCAGGACTGCACCGGCGAGGAGATCACCCGCGAGTGGCTGTACCACCTGGGCGTGCCGCTGGACGGGATCGACGAACTGGCTGCGACCGGCGCGAAGACGGTGCCGGTGATGATGCCGTACGTGACCGCGTTCTTCATGCCACGCCAGGCCGGTGACCGCCCGGACGTGGTGCCGGAGGGGGCGGTGAACTTTGCCTTCATTGGCCAGTTCGCCGAGTCGAAGCAGCGCGACTGCATCTTCACCACGGAGTATTCGGTGCGCACGCCGATGGAAGCGGTGTACACGCTGTTGGGTATCGAGCGCGGCGTGCCGGAGGTGTTCAATTCCACCTATGACGTGCGTTCGCTGCTGGCGGCAACCGGGCGCCTGCGCGATGGCAAGGAGCTGGACATTCCCGGGCCGGCCTTCCTGCGCAACCTGCTGATGAACAAGCTGGACAAGACGCAGATTGGTGGCCTGCTGCGCGAGTTCAAGCTGGTGCAGGAGGACTGAGCCGGCGGGAGGGTGGCAGCCGGTGAACGCATCGGCTGCCCCCACGCTTCACGCGATGCCGTCGGTGGAGCGGCTCAGCTGTTCCCAGGCATCGAGGGTGCTGGCCATCGACGCCAGCTTCGCGCGCACCAGTTGCAACGCGTCGCTGCCCAGCAGCAGGTGGCTGGGTGGCGCGTCGCTGTCGATGATCTGCAGCATGGCCTGCGCGGCCTTCACCGGGTCGCCCAGCTGGTGGCCACTCTTCGCCTCGCGCGCGCTGCGGATGGGATCGAACAGCGCGTCGTAGTCTCCAATGCTGCGCGGTGCCCGTGCCATCGAGCGCCCGGCCCAGTCGGTGCGGAAGGAACCCGGTGCAACGGCCGTGACGTGGATGCCGAACGCCGCCACTTCCTTGCCCAGTACTTCGCTGATGCCTTCCAGCGCGAACTTGCTGCCGCAGTACCAGGCGATGCCGGGCAGGGTGATGAAGCCGCCCATGGAGGTGATGTTGAGGATGTGGCCACGGCGGCGCGCGCGCATGTGCGGCAGCACGGCCTTGATCAGTGCGGCCGGGCCGAACACGTTCACTTCGAACTGATGGCGCAGCTCGGCCAGCGTGGATTCTTCGAGGATGCCTTCATGGCCGTAACCGGCGTTGTTGACCAGCACGTCGATGGCGCCGACGTTTGCTTCGACATCGGCGACGAGCGCATCGATGGCAACGGCATCGGTCACGTCCAGCAGGCGGCCGAAGGCGCGGCCGGGTGCCAGCGCTTCGAATGCCACGCGCGCTTCGTCGTTGCGCACGGTACCGACCACGCGGTGGCCGGCCAGCAGGGCCTGCTGGGCCAGGGCGCGGCCGAAACCACTGCTGACGCCGGTGATGAGGATGAGGCGGGAGGAGGTCATGGTGATCAGGCTCGTTGGGGGAGGGCTTGCACGTTAGTGCTTGAGCGATCCGCGCCACAGGCCTAGGATTCGTCCATTCTTGCCTATTCCTCTGGAGTGCTCGTGCCCGTGGTCGATTCCCAGCAGGCGCAGATGCAGGCGCGCATGGTCGGCCTGCTGCAGACCCTGGCGGTGGAAGAGGGCTATACGCTCACGCCGCTGCCCGGGGTGCGCCTGCTGCGCTCGAACCGGCCGCTGGCGCGTACGCCGGTGTTGTATGACCCCGGCATCGTGATCGTCTGCCAGGGCGTGAAGCGCGGCTATCTGGGCGGGCAGGTGTACCAGTACGACGCGCAGCACTACCTGGCGGTGTCGGTGCCGGTGCCGTTCACGATGGAAACCGAGGCGTCGGAACAGGCGCCGCTGCTGGCGATCTATCTGCACCTGGACCTGCAGCTGGCGGCGGACCTGCTGATCGAACTGGGCGAGCAGGCCGGTCCAGAGCAGGTACCGGCGCAGAGCATGATGTCCAGCCCGATGCAGGCGCCGATGCAGGCCACGGTGCTGCGCCTGCTGGAAGCGTTGGCCGATCCGCTGGAAGCTGCCGTGCTGGGGCCGGCGCTGGTGCGTGAGCTGTACTTCCGCGTGCTGACCGGCGCACAAGGGGCTGCAATGCGCGAGGCGCTGGCCATGCGCGGGCGCTTCGGCAGCATCGGCAAGGCGCTGCGCACGATTCATGCGGCATATGCCACGGCCCTGGATGTGGGCCAGCTGGCGGCCGAGGCAGGCATGAGCGTGGCGACCTTCCATGACCACTTCCGCGCGGTTACCGGTACGTCGCCGATGCAGTACGTGAAGTCGACCCGGCTGCATCAGGCGCGGCTGCTGATGCTTCGGCAGCGCATGACGGCCGAGGCTGCGTCGCTGGCGGTGGGCTACGCCAGCCCGTCGCAGTTCAACCGCGAGTTCAAGCGCCTGTTCGCGCTGCCGCCGGCGGCCGAAGTGGCACGCATGCGGCGCAGTTTTGCCGTGCCGCCGGGGCCGGCAGAGGCGGTGTACGTGTCTTCGCATTGAGGGGCTCGGAACAGGACCGGCCTGGTTTCCTGGGATGCCGGCCAGCGGCCGGCACTACCGGTGGGGTATTGACTGCGCGTCTACCTACTAGTAGGTTACGGCATATGAAAGAGTCGCTCTCGCCCAAGGCCCTGGAGATCCTGGCCCACGCCCGTTCGCTGCTGGAGGCCGGTGGCTACAACGGCTTCAGCTATGCCGACGTGTCGGCACGGGTCAACATCAGCAAGGCCAGCATCCACCACCATTTCCCCAGCAAGGCAGATCTGGTGCGCACGGTGGTCGAGCTGTACCGGGCCGAAGCCCGCGAGGGCTTGGCGCTGCTGGACCGGCAGCTGGACGACCCGTTGCAGGAACTCAACGCCTACGTGGACTACTGGTCGGCCTGCATCGCCGGTGGCACGTCCTCGTTCTGCATCTGCGCGATGCTGGCGGCCGAGTCGCCGATGATTCCGGCGGAGATTGCCGAGGAGGTGCGCGGCCATTTCGAGGACCTGAGCGGCTGGCTGGCGCTGACCCTGCAGAAGGGGGCGGCGACGGGGCAGCTGCACCTGCAGGGCTCCGCAGCCGATGAGGCCAGGGCATTCATGTCGGCGGTGCATGGCGCGATGCTGGCCGCGCGCGGTTTCGGCGATGCCGGCACGTTTGCCACGCTGGCGCGGCTGGCCATTGCGCGGGTGAGCACCGCCCGCTGAACCCGGTTGTCGGGGCCTGCGAGGTTCGCGGGCCTTTCTTTTGAGCACTAAGCCTACCTACTAGTAGGTTCATAAAATCCAGAGGAGTTTACCCATGTCACACGCCCTTTCCGCCCTCGGGGTGATCCACACCGCTGTCAGTCTGGTTCCGGTGCTTGCCGGTCTGTATGGCTTCATCCGTCACCGCGCCATCGACCCGGCCACGCGTTCGGGCAAGGCCTATCTGGTCGGCCTGGTGCTGTCGGTGGCGACCTCGTTCACCGTGTCCAGCACCGGCGGGCTGAATCCGGGCCACGCCTTCGGTGTGATCGTGCTGCTGGCCGCATTCGGCGGTGTACTGGCCGGGCGGCTGCAGTTCCTCGGCCGCGCGCGGCCGTACCTGTCGACCTTCGGGCTGTCTTTCAGCTTCCTGCTGTCGCTGGTGCCGGGCGTGAATGAAACGCTGACGCGGGTACCGCTGTCGCACCCGATCGCGGCGGCACCGTTGGCCCCGGTGATCCTGCAGACGCTGCTGGGTTGTGCCGTGGTGTTTGTGCTCGGTTTCCTGGCGCAGTGCTGGAGGATCCATGCACGCGCTGTACGTACGCGTGGCTGAGAACGCCAGCGCTGCGGATCAGTCGGACAGCACGGCGTTGGCATCATCGCCGTAGCCAGCCCGGGCGCTGCCACACCGCGCGAAGGCGGCAGCGCTGGCCGGCAGGCCGGTGGCCTTGATGCCACGCCATGTGTCGCCGTCGAACACCTCGGCATAGCGCTCGGCGGCCAGCATGCCGTCGGGCAGTACGTACAGCAGAACGCGCTGCAACGTGGATTGGCCCGGCAACGGCTGCGCCTGCCGGAACGCAGGCACCTGCACGCGCGCGCTGTGCCACTGTGTCGGCGCATCGACGGTTTGCCAGCGCACCTGCAGCGGCAGGTCGAGTGGCAGCAGCGCGACGCCGGCCGGGTAGCCATAGGCTGTGCAATCCGCAGGCGCCTCCGGGATGTTCTCGATGGCCCTGTCACCGATGTCCAGTGCGATGCCATTGGCTTCCATCCGCACGATGGGCGCGCTGCCATAGTTGTGGATGGTGAACAGCACCAGGCCCTCGAAGCGGCTGCGCTGCAGATCGTCGGCAGTGGAGCCGCTGAGGCGTGCGAGCGTGGGCGCGACCTCCACATGATCGCTGTAGTGGTAGTAGAGATGTACGAGCTCCGGTGTGCCTGTGCGGCCCCATCCGGTGTTGAAGCGTGTGGTGTCCGGATAAGGCTGGCGGACCAGTGGCACGTCGGTGACGGCGCGATCCCCGGACGGCGTGGCGTAGCGATAGTGGTCAACGGAACGCTTCAGGCGACCCTCTTCATACGGGAAGGCCCTGTCTGCATCGGACTGCGCGTTGGGGTAGCGGTGGAAGGCCACGAAATGCCCGGGTGTGTCGCCTTGCATGGGCAGGTCCGGGCCTGTGCCGGAGCCGGTGGACGCGTACGGCGCGGTGTCCAGCCACAGGGGCTGCCCGCTGAGATTGATGTGCCGCTCGGCAATCGGGTCACGCGACCCGCCTGCCACGGTGGACCACGTGTGCTGCAGGGACTGCCACAGGGGAATGATGAGCATGGCCGCGACGGTCGGCACGAACATCAACGCATGGACGCGGCCGGGAACGCGCCCGCGCTGCCGCACCATGTAACGCAGCCAGGCCAGCACGAGCACCAACAGCAATGGCAAGCCGACCCAGAGTGCGATGGTGGCCAGCGCCACGACACCCCAGCCCAGGTTGGGAGTGGCCACCGCGATGAGCGAGAGCGTGGCGAGGAGCGTGGCCAACACCAGCGAAACGCCGATTCCGACGCGGTAGGTCCTGTAGGGGCTGTCGTTCATCACCGTTCCATCGGCAGTGTGGGGCGTGCCCCTATCTTGCAGCGATGATGACGGCGTGGAAAGTCGGGACAGAGGGCGCTCAGCAGCCTACCAGGCGATCCGCACCGATGCCGCTGCGATGCTGGCTGCGGTACTCGGTGGGGCTGGCATCGACCTGGCTGCGGAAGTGGCGCCGGAACGATTCCTGCGAACCGAAGCCCGCGTGCTCGGCGATCCACTGCAGCGGTCGATCGGTGGTTTCCAGCAGCTCACGGGCGAAGGCCACGCGCTCGCGGATCAACCAGTCGATGGGTGACAGGCCGGTGGCGTCCAGGAACTGTCGTTGCAGGGTGCGCTGGCTGAGCGCGGCCTGCTCGGCGAGGCTGCCGAGCGAGTGCGGCTCGCGTAGGTTGCGGCGCATCCATTCCATCAGCTTCGCCAGGCGGCTGGGCTCGCCATTGGGAATCGCCCGGCTGACGCGCTGGCTGCGCCCGGCATCGCGCCACGGCGCCAGCACCAGCCGCTCGGCCACCAGGTTGGCCACGCGCGCGCCGTAATCCTTGCGCACCATGTGCAGCATCATGTCCATGCCGGTGGCCGAGCCGGCCGAGGTGATGATGCTGCCGGCATCCACATACAGCACGTCCTCGCGCACATCGACGCGGGGGAAGTCGCGTGCAAGCGCTTCGGTGAGGCGCCAGTGGGTGGTGGCCTGGCGGCCATCGAGCAGGCCGGCCCAGGCCAGCACGAATGCACCGGAGCAGATCGAGGCGATGCGTGCGCCGCGTGCGTGGGCGCGGTTGAGCGCATCGAGCAGTGCCTGTGGCGGGCGCTCGCTGGGTTCGCGCCAACCGGGGATGACGATGATGTCGGCGTCATCGACGCTGCCCAGATCGTAGGGCAGCTGCACCTGGGTATTGCCGAGCATGCGCAGTGCGCCGGGTTCGCCTGCGCACAGCTGGGTGCGGTACCAGGCCACGCCCAGTTCCGGCCGTACCGGTGCGAACAGGCCGACCGCGCAGCCGAACTCGAACAGCCCCTGGCCATGGCAGGCGACGATGGCGACCAGTGGTGCGTTGGGATCGGCGGGCAGGGTGGGCATGGCTTGATGCTACGGGCGGCGGTGCGTGGCGCTGCGTGGTGCGCGGGCATGAGGTGATGCCTGTGGGGCATGTAGCGCTGCAGACCGCGTTGCCGCCTAACGTCATGACCAGCGGTCATGTGGGTGGCCGGATGTTACGGCTGGGTGACGCGATCACGCCTGTCGTGGCGGATGAACACGCTCTTGAATGGAAGCGTGTTTCC
>NZ_JASJSU010000056.1:11625-25584 GCF_030237045.1 Stenotrophomonas maltophilia group sp. Smal17 | reverse complement strand
CCCCTGCAAGCCCCACCCGCCCGACCCCGGACAGATCGCGCGCGTGCCAGCCGCGAAGGGGTTACGGGGTAGGGCAAAAACAAGAGCAACGTCGTCCACGCGCGGCGTGGATCTACCGTGGCACCTGCCTTGTAGAGGCGAGCCATGCTCGACTGCGAGCATCACCCCAGCATCTCCAGCCCCCGCACTTCGGTGATGCCCAACCCCGGCACGTCGCTGATGCTGATCTCCGATTCGTTGAAATGTACGCCGCCACTGACCGGATCGAACTGGCCCAGCGACGGGCCGTCCAGATCGACCTTGGTGATCACATCGCTCTTGGCCACCGCCAGGTGCACCGCTGCGGCCACGCTGATGCTCGACTCAATCATGCAGCCGATCATGCACGGCACACCGTAGATGCCGGCGATGTCGGCAATGCGGATCGCATTGGACAGGCCGCCGGTCTTCATCAGCTTGATGTTGATGATGTCCGCTGCGCGCTGCTGGATCAGGTCCATCACCTGGCTTGGGCTGAACACACTCTCGTCGGCCATCACCGGCGTGTTGACGCGGTCGGTGACGTACTTCAGGCCGCTGATGTCGGCGGCCTTCACCGGTTGCTCCAGTAGTTCCAGTACCACGCCGGCTTCTTCCAGCGTACGCATCGCATGCACCGCCTGCTTGGCGGTCCAGCCCTGGTTGGCATCCAGCCGCAACAACGCGCGGCCTTCCACCGCGGCGTGGATCGCCTTGACCCGCTCGATGTCCAGACCGATGTCCTTGCCGACCTTGATCTTCAGCGACTCGAAGCCGCGTTCGATCGCCGACAACGAGTCGGCCACCATCTTGTCGATGTAGTCCACGCTGATAGTGATGTCGGTGGTGATCACCGGGTCGCCGCCGCCAAGCATCTGGTACAACGGCGCGCCATGCAGCTGCGCCCACAGGTCGTACAGCGCGATTTCCACCGCGGCCTTGGCGCTGGTGTTGCGCTCCATCGCGCTCTGCACCAGCCCGCACAGGCGGTTGAGGTTGGCCACCTCCTGGCCGATCAGGCGCGGCGCGATGAAGTGGCGGATCGCTTCGATGATCGAGCCATGGGTATCGCCGGTGATCACTGCCGTGGCCGGCGCTTCGCCATAACCGGTGTGGCCGGTGTCAGTGCGGATCAGCACCACCACGTCCTCCACGGTCTCCACCGTGCGCAGGGCGGTCTTGAACGGCGTCTTCAGCGGCACGCGCAGCATGCCCAGTTCGATGGCGGTGATCTTCATTCAGGGAGTCTTGGCTCGCAGGCGCTGGATGTTGGTGATGCGGTCGATGTAGCGGACGCTGTCGCTGGCCATCATCGGCTCCAGCGGCGTGACCGAAACACCATTGAGATGGGCCTGCACACGTTTGCCGTCGGCACCGAACCAGCTGCCGCCTGCCGTATCGTGGATGACCCAGGTGCGGCCGTCGACGTGGCCGATGGCCATCATCACGTGGCCGGGGATGTAGACCAGGTCGCCCACCTGCAGACCGGTGACAGCGCGGTCGCGCACCGTCTTGCCGTCCTTGCTGGTGAACGGCAGGCGGTCCAACGCCGGGCTGACCGCCTGCGCGCTGGTATTGCGCGGCAGCAGCACGCCGAAGCTGCGGTAGATCTCGGACACGAAACCGCTGCAGTCGCGGGTGTCGTAGTCGTGGCCCCAGCCGTAGCGCTCGCCGAGGAATTTGAAGGCCTGTTGCAGCAGCAGGCGCGGGGTCAGCGGCAGGTAGTCGGCGGCGGTGTCCTGCGAGCGCGGCAGCAGCGCAGGGACCAGTTTCAGGCGACCATCGGCCTCGCGTACCGGCAACTGCACCACCCACGAGGCATGCGCTTGTTGCCCGTTTACCGGCGTAGCAGCGGGCCAGTCGGCCAGCACCGGCAGGCGCACGCCCATGTCCAGCTGCAGGCGCGACACGCGCGGTTCTTCCGGGGTGTAGGCGGTCTGCGCGGTGGCGCCGGTGATGATGCGGTAGGGCCCCTTTGCGCCGTAGCCGAGTACCGTGGCCTTGTCACCACTGGCAATCGCGTCGGCCTCGACCCACGCGCTGTAGCGCTCGCTGTGCACGAACAGCCAGCGGCCATCGGCACTGCGATGCACTACGGCGACCTTGTTGCCGGGGAACAGCGCCGATTCCTGGAAGCGGTCGATGTCGGTGTCACCGACGCTGCTGAAAACGCGCTCGCGGGTGGGGAAGGTGCGCAGCGCTGCACGCTTCACCACCAGCCCATACTGCAGCGCTACCTGCGCGGGAATCGCCTCCAGCCCGAGGTTGGCTTCGATCGCGCTGCGCAATGCCGGTGTGATGGGCTGGCCCTTGTCGTTGTAGAGGGCGCGCGTGGGCCAGCTCGACAGTGCGGTGATGCTGTCGCGCACCGCGGTTGCATCCAGCTGCGCGGGCAGCAAAGCGACGTCCTGGATGTGGCTGTCCTGCGCCCGCATCCGTGCGTTCTGCGCGTCGATCTGCGCGCGGTCGAGGATCGGCGCATCGGCATTGTCCAGGCGTGCGGCCCAGTACTGCGGGGTCAGGAACGCCTCGTGCAGGCCGATCACATAGGGCAGTGGTGCGCCGGGATCGGGTGCCGGAGTGGTCTGCGCAAAGGCGGGCGCCGCCAGCAGGCACAGCGCCAGGGTCAAGCGGCGCGGCCAATGCCGGTGCCGTTCGCGGGAAGCCAGGATCATGCGCTGCACACCCTCCTCGAATGCCTGTTGGAATATTTATTCCTTTCGGCTTCGAAATCAAGAATAAATTATTGACCGGCATCCCGGCCCGTGTTACACAGCCGTTACCACCCGCGCTGGGGAAGTGTCGCTGTGGATCCTGCCGTTCGCAAACCGCGTCTGACTGCTGCTGCCGGCCTGTGTGCCGCGCTGCTGCTGTGGGCGTGGTCGGCGGGCGCGGAGCCGCTGCCCTCGGCCATCCAGTTTGCGCGGGTCGTGCAGATGATCGACGTGGGACGGTTCTCCGAAGCCCATGGCGAGCTGAATACCTGGTCGGCGGCCGACGCGGCGGAACCGGGCGTCAGTTTCGATGACATCGCGTTCCAGGAAGAACGCATGCGCCGCATCCGCCTGGATTTTTCCCTCGACGAAGCCGCCGCCAAGGCTGCCGTGCGGCGCTGGATTCCCGACCTGACCGACGAGGAATTCGCGCGCTGGGATCAGCTCGGCCTGATCGAGCACCTCGATATCGATGGCACGCGCTGGTACTTCAAGCGCGCACCGTCGAACCTGTTCCTGCTCAGCGATGAAGCGCGTGCACGCCGTCGCGCGGATGCGCCGATGCCGGCGCCGGGCCCGAACGAAGTGCTCAACGCGTACCACGCGCGCGTGCTGGCCGCGGCCGAACAGAGCGGCAAGGCCTCTGTGCTGCCGCAGCGCATCGAATTCTCCCAGTCGCTCACGGTGAAAGCCGATGCGGTGCCGGCCGGCGAGACCGTGCGCGCATGGATTCCATACCCGCGTGAGATTCCCGGCCAGCAGGAACAGGTGCAGTGGCTGGGCAGTACGCCGGGCAAGGCACGCGTGGCTCCGGCAAGCACGCTGCAGCGCACCGCCTACCTGGAAGCCAGGGCCGTAGCCGGCAAGCCGACCCGCTTCGAGATCCGCTACGCGGTCACGATCTTCGCCCGGCATACCGCGATTGATCCGGCCAAGGTGCAGCCGACACCGGTCGAACCAGCGCTGCAACCCTACCTGTCCGAGCAGCTGCCACATGTGCGCTTCACTCCCGCACTGAAGCTGTTCTCCGACCAGGTGCTGCAGGGTGAGACGCGGCCGTATGAAGTGGTGCGCAAGCTGTTCGCTGCGGTGGATCGCGTTCCGTGGGCCGGTGCGCGCGAATATTCCACGATCAGCAATCTCAGCGATTACGCGTTGCGTGCCGGCCATGCCGACTGCGGTCAGCAGACGCTGCTGTTGATCACGCTGCTGCGCATGAACGGCATTCCCGCGCGCTGGCAGTCGGGCATGGTGTTCTCCGACGATGGCAGCGGCTACAACAACCTGCACGACTGGGGGCAGGTCTACCTGGCGCCCTATGGCTGGCTGCCGATGGACGTGACCACCGGCGCACTGGCCAGCGACGTGCCGGCCCTGCGCGACTTCTACCTGGGTGGCCTGGACGGCTACCGCATCGCCTTCAACGATGATTTCGGCCAGCCCTTGGTGCCGGCCAAACAGCACTTCCGCTCGGAAACGGTCGACTCGCAGCGCGGCGAGGCCGAGTGGGCAGGCGGCAACCTGTACTTCGACCAATGGAGCTACGACTTCCAGTGGCGGGTACTGCCAGCCAGGCAACGCTAGCGCGACACATCACACTCCACACCATTCAATTCTTGCAGGAGAGAGCAGGGGATGAAGGCTTACAATATTAAGCGGGCGGCGTTGTGCGTCGCCCTCGGGGCGTGTCTGGGCGTAGTGCTGCCCGGCATCGCGATGGCACAGAATGTGACGGGTGCAGTCGCCGGACGCGCGACCGCTGGTGACCAGGTCACCGTGGTCAGCAGCAGCACCGGCCTGACTCGCACCGTCAACGTCGGTAGCGACGGCAGCTACCGCCTGGGCCAGTTGCCGGTGGGTGACTACCAGTTGCAGCTCAGCCGCGACGGCCAGAAGCTGGGCGATCAGGTTGCCGTCAGCGTTGCTGTCGGCGGTACCACCACGGTCAATCTGGCCAGTGGTGGTGGCGTGACCAATCTTGATGCATTGCAGGTGGTCGGCACCCGCGTGGTCAATCGCGTGGATGTCTACTCCACTGAAACCTCCTTCAACATCAACCGGCAGGAAATCTCGCGGCTGCCGGTGGCTCAGGATCTGTCGGCCGTTGCGCTGATGGCGCCAGGCGTGGTGGGCGGCAACTCGTCGTTCGGTGGCCTGTCGTTCGCCGGTTCATCGGTGGCCGAGAATGCGGTCTTCATCAACGGCCTGAACGTCACTGACATGTATACCCGTCGTGGCTTCAGCACGGCGCCATTCGCGTTCTTCAACGAGTTCCAGGTCAAGACCGGTGGCTACTCGGTCGAGTTCGGCCGCTCCACCGGCGGCGTGATCAATGCCGTGACCCGCTCGGGCAGCAATGACTTCGAAGGCGGCGTGGAAGTCACCGCCGAGCCCAGCGCATGGCGTGCCAGCGGCGGGGATCATTTCCACCGCGATGGCACTCCCCACTCCTATGGCAGCCGTGACAACAACTCGTTCCTGAAGACCAACGTCTGGGGTTCGGGGCCGATCATCAAGGACAAGCTGTTCCTGTTCGCGATGTACGAAGACCGCAGCGACAAGGGGCACAACACCTCGTCCGATGGCAGCACCTGGTTCAAGAACGACTCGGGCAACGGCTTCTGGGGCACCAAGCTGGACTGGAACATCAACGACAACCATAGCCTGGCGCTGCTGGCGTTCTCCGACGAAGGAGACGTCACCAATGCGTCGTATGGCTACAACTGGAACGCCGACCGGCTCGGCGCCTGGGGCGGCGACTCGGTCACCGAGACCGGCGGCCGCAACTGGTCGGCCACCTACACCGGCCACTTCGGCCAGAACTTCACCGCACGCGCCATGGTGGGCCAGAACAACCAGCGCGCGTTCACCAACTCGTCGCTGGACCAGGCCTGCAGTCCGGTGTTCACCGATAGCACCTACGGCCCGCGCCTGGGCAAGCTGCAGGGGCTGCGCGCCGGCTGCCATCCCACCGGCACGGCGGTGGCCGAACGCGATGACACCCGTGACGTGGCGCGCCTGGACTTCGAATGGCAGCTGGGCGACCACCTGTTGCGCTTCGGCGTGGACCGCGAGTTGATGACCACCAAGCAGTCCACCCGCTACCCGGGCCCCACCGAGCTGAGCTATACCGCTTACGTGGCGCGACCCGGCGACGAAGTGTGGGACGGCGCCAACGCCTTCGTGCCGGCGGGGGTCACCGAAATGCTGCGCGCGCGCAACCGCAAGTCCGGTGGCACCTTCGAGACCGAGGCCAATGCCTTCTACCTGGAAGACATCTGGAACATCACGCCGAATCTGATGCTGAACCTCGGCGTGCGCTGGGACCGCTTTGAAAACCGCACCGCTGCCGGCAAGGCGTTCATCAAGATGGACGACCTGATCGCACCGCGCGTCGGCTTCTCCTGGGACATGCGCGGCGATGGCAGCACCAAGCTGTTCGGCAACGCCGGTCGCTACTACCTGCCAGTCACCAACAACATCAACGTGAACTTCGCCGGTGGCCTGACCGACGAGTACAGTTACTACGTGCTCAACGGCTGGGAGCAGAAGACCTCGCCAACCGGCTCGCCGTACATGGCGCCGATCATCGGCCAGCAGATCGGGCCGACAGACACGCGCATGAACACCGGCGGTGCCGACCTGCGCCAGAGCGTGGACCGCGACCTGAAGGCGGTCTACCAGGACGAGTACATCCTGGGCTTCCAGAACATGATCAACCAGGCCTGGTCGTGGGGCGTCAACGCCACCTATCGGCGCATGACCCGTGCGCTGGATGACATCCGCATCAACTACACGCCGTGCGGCCCGACCCCGAGCACGCTGTGGCCGATCGCCAACCCGGGCGAGAGCCTGACGATCTGGGGCGACAAGAGCATCGGCTGCGCCAACGAAGGCTGGATCACCATCGATACCGCCAACAGCGGCTATCGCAAGGGCGGCAGCGGCGAGGTGATCGGTTACTCCAAGCCCAAGCGCACCTACAAGGCACTGGAATTCCAGATTGATCGCGCGTGGGACGAGAAGTGGATGTTCAACGCGTCCTACCTGTGGTCCAAGAGCGAGGGGAACTTCGAAGGGCCGGTGAACTCCGACACCAACTACGGTGATACCGGCATGGTGCAGTTCTGGGATCATCCGGCCACCAACGAGCGCTATGGCGTGCTGTTCAACGACTTCCGCCACCAGTTCAAGCTCCGCGCTGCGTATGCGCTGAACAAGCAGTGGTCGTTCGGCACCACCCTGCAGGTGCAGTCCGGTGGCCCGATCACCGCCTACGGCGTGATGTGGCCGAACGACTCCATCGCCGGCGGCAGCACCTCCAGCGAAGGCAGCGGCGGCGGCACCGGCTGGCTGTGCGTGGCCAATTGTTCGGGCCCCTACAACCAGCGCCAGTTCGAGTACAGCCCGCGCGGCGCGTTTGGTCGCCTGCCGTGGACCTGGACCATGGGCGCCAACGTGACCTGGCGCCTGCCGGTGGAAGGTATCGACCTCAGCGCCCGGTTGTCGGTGTACAACCTGTTCAACAACCAGAAGACCATCAACGTGCACCAGCGCTATGAAGCACAGCCCGGCCAGTACCGCGAGTCGACCTTTGCTACCGGCACACGCTGGCAGGCGCCGCGCTATACCCAGCTGGTGGTGACCTGGAACTTCTGAAGCCAGCGCCGCGTATAGCGTCGAGCGTGCTCGACAAGATGCCGTACGTCCGTCTGAGGAACCTGGTTGAGCACGCCCGACGCGGCCTCTGCGCGGCCGCATTGGCGGTGTTTCCGGCTGCGGCAGCGCAGCCGGTCGGCACCGCATCCATCGATGCCGATGTCGCGGCCGTGGTCCAGCACGAGCATCTGCCCGGGCTGGCCATGGCGGTGGTCGAGCAGGGGCGGGTGGTCTACCGGCACGCCGAAGGCGCGCGCGGCGACGGTGGTCGCATCGACGAGGACACGCTGTTCAAGATCGCCTCCAACAGCAAGGCGATGACCGCGGCGCTGCTGGCGCGGCTGGTGCAGCAGGGCAGGCTGCGCTGGGATGACCCTGTGCAGCGCCATCTGCCGGAGTTCCGCATGCATGACGCATGGGTGGGCCAGCAGATGCAGGTGCGCGACCTGCTGATCCACAACAGCGGCCTCGGCCTGGGTGCGGGCGACCTGATGCTGTGGCCGGAGCCGAACACGTTTACCCGTGCCGACATCATCGCGGGGCTGGCGCACCTGAAGCCGGTCAGCAGCTTCCGCAGCCATTATGCCTACGACAACCTGATGTACGTGGTGGCCGGCGAAGTGGCCGCTGCGGCCGGTGGAAAACCCTATGACCAGCTGATGCGCGAACAGGTGTTCGAGCCATTGGGCATGGCACGCTGCCAAGTGGGGGCGTGGTCGGTGAAACGCGTGGGCAACGTGGCGCAGCCGCATGCCTGGCGCGGCGAACGCAACGAAGTGGTGAACGCCGATGGGGCCATCAGCCCGGACCTGCCCTCGATGGCCGCCGGTGGCATCCGCTGCTCGCTGCGTGACATGACGCGCTGGATGCAGGTGCTGCTGGACCCCGCGCTGGCGCCGGACTGGCTGGGCGCTGAGCAGCGCCGCACGCTGTGGACCCTGCACATGCCGATGCCGCTGGGCGAACGGCAGCGGCGCTGGGACAACGCGCACTTCTACGGCTACGGATACGGCTGGCGGGTGTCGGACATGGACGGGCAGTGGAAGGTGGCGCACACCGGCACGCTGTCGGGCATGTATTCGTCGCTGGCCCTGCTGCCCGACCGCAAGCTGGGTGTGGTGATGCTGATCAACGGCGAGGGCGAGGATGCGCGCACCGCCCTGATGCAGGCCACGCTGAAACGGTTCACCGCCGCGCACGATGCGCGCCCGGCGACGGCCTACCTGGCCGAGCTGAAGGCTGACCAGGCCACGCGGGCGGCAACCGGCCATCAGCGTCCGACGACTTCGGATGCTCGGCAGGCATCGGCTTCCGATCTGCCACGCTGGCAAGGCCGCTACACCGACCCGTGGCTGGGGCCGGCCTCGCTGTGTCCGGGCAAGGACGGGCTGCGTTTCAGCGTGGACAAGTCGCCCAGGTTGCAGGCCACGGTGCTGCAGCTGCAGGGGCGCTGGCTGCTGCGCTGGGATACGCTGGGCGACGAAGCACAGGCGTGGCTGCAACCGGGCGAAGGCCCGTCGCCGACGCTGGACCTGCGCGCCATCGATCCGGACATCGACTTCAGCTATGACTTCCAGGACCTGCATTTCACTCGTACTGGCGACTGCGCTGGCCGCGACCGCCAGCGCCGCTGAGCCACCGCGCGTTTCAGCGGCCACCGATGCAGCCAGCGCCGGACTGGTGGAGATCCGCACGCTGTCGCCACACATCGACATGGATATCCGCTACGCCGGCGCCAACAACTTCACCGGCGCGCCGGTACCCGGCTACGAGGCGCCTTCCTGCTATCTGCTGGCACCAGTGGCGAAGGCACTGGCCCAGGTGGAGCAGGATCTGCGCGCAGACGGATGGGGCCTGCGGATCTACGACTGCTATCGACCGGTGCGCTCGGTGCAGGCCTTCATGGCCTGGGTGAACGACCCGCGCGAGCTTTCGCGCAAGGCATTGCAGTACCCGGACCTGGACAAGCCGCGCCTGCTGGCCGACGGCTACATCGCCGAGCGTTCCGGCCACAGCCGCGGTGCCACCGTCGACCTCGGCCTGCTGGATTGCCGCAGCGGTACCTGCACGCCGCTGGACATGGGGACGGATTTCGATTTCTTCGGCCCGCGTGCGCATACGCAGGCGAGCGGGTTGAGCGACGTGCAGCAGGTAAATCGACAGCAGCTGGTGCGCGCGATGGCCCGGCGCGGTTTCGTGAATTACCCGCAGGAGTGGTGGCATTACACGCTGCAGCCCGAACCGGACCCCGGCACCGCCTACGACGTCCCCGTACGGTAGGGGCATCGGCAGAGGGTCGCTGCTGTTGGTAGGTGTCGACCTTGGTCGACACGGTAGATCCACGTCATGCCTGGATGCTTTTCGTTTGATCATCGAGATACTCGATTTCGATGGAGATTCATCCACGCATGGCGTGGATCTACCACCAACCGTCATCAGGAATCTGTCGGGGGTGGGGCGGTGTGGGTGTGCAGGACCGTTGGCGCCATGGATGGCGCCATCGAGCCCCCATGGATGGGTTTACGGCGTGTCCTGCCCACCCACATCGTCCCGCCAAACCGTCAGCAGTCCAGAGCCGCACTGGCTTCGGCCGTTGCTTGAAGCCTCCGCGGGTGCAGGGTGCAACCCTGCCGATACCCTTACACTGACCGCCTTTCCACCGCTGCCCACCCGATGAACCTTCCCCTGCACTTCGGCCTGCTCGGCACCCTGGAAGCTGGCGCCATCGCCCTGCTGGTCGGCCTGCTGGTGTACTTCCTGTGGTCGCGCCTGTGCCGGCTGCTGCACTGGTCGGTGGGCCATGCGATCGGTTGGGCGTGCGTCATCTCGGTGGTGATCTCCACCGGCATCGATGCATGGAAGCTGTTCTACATGGGCATCGTGCGGCTGGAGTCGCCGCTGTATGCGCGCCTGTTCCTGTCCACCATCCACGATCCGAACGAACTGGGCAGCCGCGTGGTGCTGGAAATCGCCGGTGCGCTGGCCGGTGTCGCCTTGGGATGGGTGATGTTCAGTTCGCGGTCATTGGAAAAAACCGTCGACTGACGCAGGTTTTTCGTTGCCTGCCGGTTAAATCCTGCTGCGCTGAATGCGCAGCTTATGAGCCGCTCACTCCGCCCTAACCAGCGTGCTAATGCATGCGCGCGGGCCAGTGGTTAATCGTGCGTGTGCACGCAGGTCGCACCGCAAAATCGATTCAGAAACACGGTGGCAGGGTAGGTGCCGTGCGGAGACAACACGCCGCGCAACACCACCCAATCGGTAGGAGACACCCCTGATGACTATTCGCAACCGCAAGCCCCTGATCGCCCTGATCGTCGCCGCCGGCAGCGTGCTGGCCATCCCGGCGATGGCCCAGTCGGCCAAGCAGCAGGCCGCGCAGGCGCAGAACGAAGCCGCGCAGGCCCAGCAGGCGGCGGCACAGGCCGGGCAGGCGGCTGACCAGGCCACCAACGCGGCCGCAGCGGCCTCGGCACAGGCCAATGGCGGTGGCCAGACCTGGGCCAGCATCGACACCGATGGCAACGGCACCATCAGCAAGAGCGAGGCACAGGTGAACGCCGGCCTCGCCCAGGTGTTCGACCAGGCCGATACCAACAAGGACGGCGAGCTGAGTGCCGATGAGTACAAGGCCTACGTGGCCGCCCAGCAGGCCGGCGCAGGTGCCGGCGCGGCGCAGGGCCGCTGATCCACACCTGATTCGGGAAAACCGGTGCATGGGGACCCGGGCGGCTACGGCCGCCCGGGTTTTTCCCGTCTGTCGGGCCGCTGTATCCTTGGCGGATGAATACCCCCACGCCTGCGCCGTCGCGCGCCATCGGCCTGGTTGGTTTTGACGGTGATGACACGCTGTGGAAGAGCGAGGACTACTACCGCAAGGCCGAGCAGGATTACCTGGACCTGCTGTCGCGCTATGTCGACGTGCACGACACCCAGACCGCCCGCCACCTGCTGGAAGTGCAGCAGCGCAACCTGGCCGTGTTCGGCTATGGCGTGAAGGGCATGGTGCTGTCGATGATCGAAGCGGCCATCGACATCACCGGCCAGCGCATCGATGCCAAGGACATCCAGCGCATGCTGGACATCGGCCATGACACCCTGCGCCACCCGGTCGAGCTGATCGACGGCGTGCGCGCATCGGTGGCGGCCATTGCCGAACAGTACCCGGTGGTGCTGATCACCAAGGGCGATCTGTTCCACCAGGAAGCCAAGATCAAGGTGGCCAACCTGCGCGAGCTGTTCCCGCGCATCGAGATCGTCTCGGAAAAGGACCCGGAGACCTACGCGCGCGTGCTGGCCGAGTTCGACCTGCCGATGCAGCGCTTCGTGATGGTGGGCAACTCGCTGCGCTCGGATATCGAGCCGGTGGTCACCCTTGGCGGCTGGGGCGTGCATACCCCGTACGCGGTGACCTGGGCCCACGAGACCCAGCACGGCGTGGCCGACGACGAACCGCGCATGGTCACTGCCGATACCGCGCACGATTGGCCGGCCGCGCTGGCGGCGATCGAGGCCAAGGCGGCGGCCTGACAGGGCCGGGCGGCTGCGGCAGAATCGGGGCATGAACGTCCGACTGCGCGCACTGATGCTGTCCCTGCTGCTGGCGCCGGCCACCGTGCTGGCCCAGCAGACCGCCGAGCGCTCGGCGGCCTACGCCGTGGAAACCGGTGACAGTTGGGTGGATGCCCAGCTGCAGGACATCAACCATTACGCCGAACGTTATCCCGACGCCTTCCTCGACGAAGTATCGCGCTATGCCGGCGTGCCGCGCGGCTACATCAGCGCCTTGTTCACCATCCACGGCTGGCAGGCCGGGGATATCTATTTCGCCTGTTTCTGGGCCAAGGCCAGCGACCAGACCTGCCGCGACAGCGTGCGCGCCTTCAGCCAGAACCCGGAGGGCGGCTGGGAGGCGGTGGTCAAGCGCATGCCACGCGCGCCGGACAACCTGCACTACCGTGCGGTGCGCCACGCCATCGTGGCCAGCTACCAGCACTGGGACCGGCCGATCACCCTCGATGCCACCCTGAAGCGCCAGCTGAAGCGGTAGTGCCGGCCGCTGGCCGGCACTACCGATTTCCTTCATGTTGCTCTGCATATCGCCGCCGCCGCGCGCTCCGGCGACAATACGGCTTCGAGCTGTTCCCCGTTCCCGTAATCGAGTGACTGATGAGCGCCTCTTTCGTTTCGCCTGATGTGATCCGCCGCCTGTTCGCCCAGGCCATGTCCCGCATGTACCGCACCGAAGTGCCGCTGTACGGCACGCTGGTGGAACTGGTGGAGCGGATCAACGCGCAGGTGCTGGAGCAGGACCCGGCGCTGGCCGCGCAGCTGCAGCGCAATGACGAGCGCGCGCGCCTGGACGAGGAGCGCCACGGCGCGATCCGCGTCGGCACCGTGCAGGAACTGGCGACGCTGCGCCGCCTGTTCGCGGTGATGGGCATGTTCCCGGTCGGCTATTACGACCTGTCGGTGGCCGGCGTGCCGGTGCACTCCACCGCGTTCCGGCCGCTCACCGGTGCCGCGCTGGCGCAGAACCCGTTCCGCGTGTTCACCTCGCTGCTGCGCCTGGAACTGATCGAAGACGAAGCGCTGCGCGCCGAGTCTGCGCGCATCCTCGAACGCCGCCGTATCTTCACCGAGGGCGCGCTGGCACTGATCGACCAGGCCGAGCGTGACGGTGGCCTGTCGCAGGCCGACGCCGAACGTTTCGTCGAAGAGGCGCTGGAAACCTTCCGCTGGCATGGCGACGCCACCGTCGACCTGCCGACCTACCACGCCCTCAACAAGGCGCACCGCCTGGTGGCCGATGTGGTCAGTTTCCGTGGCCCGCACATCAACCACCTGACCCCGCGCACGCTGGATATCGACGCGGCGCAGGCGGCGATGATCGAGCACGGCATGGCCGCCAAGGCGGTAATCGAGGGCCCGCCGCGCCGCGCCTGCCCGATCCTGCTGCGCCAGACCAGCTTCAAGGCACTGGAAGAAGCGGTGCATTTCCCGGACAGCGAAGGCGGTGATGCCGGCACGCATACCGCGCGTTTCGGCGAGATCGAACAGCGCGGGCTTGCGCTGACCCCGAAGGGCCGCGCGCTGTACGACCAGCTGCTGTCGCAGGCACGCGATGCCGGTGGCGAAGGCAGTACCGGTGGCGACTACGGCCAGCGCCTGCAGGCGGTGTTTGCCAGCTTCCCGGATGACCATGACACGCTGCGCCAGGAAGGCCTGGGCTACTACCGCTACCAGCTGACCGACGCCGGCCGCGCCGCGCCGGAACGCGTGGCCGATCTGCCGGCCGAAGTGCTGGTGGCCACCGGCCTGGCCACCGCCGACCCGATCGTCTACGAGGATTTCCTGCCGGTCAGCGCCGCGGGCATTTTCCAGTCGAACCTGGGCGGTGAAGAACAGCGCGCCTATGCCGCCCACGCCAACCGCGAGGCCTTCGAGCAGGCGCTTGGCGTGGCGGTGAATGACGAGTTCGAGATCTACGAGCGGCTGCAGGCCGAATCGCTGGCGGCGCTGCGTACCGAGTGAAGGTAGAGCCGGCCGCTGGCCGGCTGTTCTGGGG
>NZ_JASJSU010000056.1:9777-11615 GCF_030237045.1 Stenotrophomonas maltophilia group sp. Smal17 | reverse complement strand
CCAGCGCCCGGCTCTACCAGGGTCCCCGGGTCTCAGCCCTTCATCGTGCCGGTATCCAGCCAGCGCTGGTGCCACGACAGCGCTTCCGGCAGCAGGTGCGGGGTGTGCTTGCCGTAGCTCTCGCGGCTGGCACGGTCGAAGTAGTCCTGCAGCTGCGCGCGGAAATCCGGATGCGCGCAGTTGTCGATCAGTACCTGCGCACGCTTGCGCGGGGTCAGCCCACGCAGGTCGGCCAGGCCCTGTTCGGTGACGATCACCGACACGTCGTGCTCGGTGTGGTCGACGTGGCTGGCCATCGGCACGATCGCCGAAATGGTGCCGTTCTTGGCGGTGGACGGGCTCAGGAACGCGGACAGGAAGCCGTTGCGGGCAAAGTCACCCGAACCGCCGATGCCGTTCATGATCCGCGTGCCCATCACGTGCGTCGAATTGACGTTGCCGTAGATGTCCACTTCGATCATGCCGTTCATGCCGATGCAGCCGAGGCGGCGCACCAGCTCCGGATGGTTGGAGATCTCCTGCGTGCGCATGATGATGCGCTCGCGGTAGAAATCGATGTGCTCCTTGAACGTCTCGTTGGCCTGCGGGCTCAACGCAAAGCCGGTGCACGAGGCGTAGCTCAGCACGCCATCGCGCAGCAGGTCGAGCATGCCGTCCTGGATCACTTCGGTGAACGCTGCCAGGTCACGGAAACCACTCTTGGCCAGGCCGGCCAGCACCGCGTTGGGGATGTTGCCCACACCCGACTGCAGCGGCAGCAGGTTCGGCGGCAGGCGGCCCTTCTTCACTTCGTGCTTGAGGAACTCGATCAGGTGCGCGGCGATCTGCTCGCTGGTCGCATCGATCGGGCTGAACGGGCTGTTGCGGTCCGGGCCGTTGGTACGCACCACCGCCACGATCTTGTCCGGGTCGCAGCGCAGCGCGGTGTCACCGATGCGGTCGTTGGCGTTCACCAGCGGAATCGGCTTGCGGTGCGGCGGCAGCGCCGTGCCGTAGTAGATGTCATGCATGCCGTCGACGCCGGCCGGCTGCCATTCGTTGACCTCGACGATCACCTTCTTGGCCAGGTCCAGCCAGGTCTTGTTGTTGCCGACCGAGGTGGAGGGCACCAGCGAGCCGTCCTCGCGGATGGCCGACACTTCGATCACGGCGGTATCGATCTCGCCGTAGAAGCCGAACCATACGTGCTGGGCGACGTGGCTGAGGTGGATGTCGATGTAATCCAGCTTTCCCTCGTTGATGCGGTTGCGCGCATCCGGGTCGCTCTGGAACGGCATGCGCATGGCGATGCCATCGGCCTTGGCCAGCGCGCCATCGAGTTCCGGCGCGGTGGAGGCGCCGGTCATCAGCTTGATCTGGAAGGGATTGCCCTGGGCATGCACCGCTTCGATGCGGCGCGCCAGTTCGACGGGAACGGCCTTGGGATACCCGGAGCCGGTAAAGCCGCTCATGGCCACGGTTTCACCGGGCTGGATCAGCGCGGCTGCGGTCTCGGCGGAGACCACGCGGTCACGAAGACGCGCGTTGGCGATGCGATCAACAGACATGACGACAGTGTTTCTGGGGGGAAACCCGATTATCGGCCATCCTCATCCGTACGGGGGGTTCTACCTTCGTGGAATGGCTTTTCCCCACCGGGGTCACCCGTACCGGTCGGTTTTGTTTTGCAGTGCAGCGTGCAAAGTGCTTTCGCAGCCCGCACGATGGCCCTGCATCCCGACGTGGGGGAGGGAGCAGAGCCCGCTGGCAGTTCGCTGCAAGCGGGCTTTTTTATTGCCTGCCGCCCATTATGAATACGCGGTCTCCATTATCGGTAGTGGGGGGGGGGGGGGGGGGCC
>NZ_JASJSU010000056.1:4090-9767 GCF_030237045.1 Stenotrophomonas maltophilia group sp. Smal17 | reverse complement strand
CCCCCCCCCCCCCCCCCCCCCCCCCCCCCCCCCCCCCCCCCCCCCCCCCCACTACCGGGTCCGTTGCGCCCCGGCCGGGTCGATACAATCGGGGCATGACACTCGCACCCGCTGAATTGCCCGCCCTTCTGCAGCCCGTTGTCGATCGCGCCTTGTCGCGATTGGCCCAAGTGTTGCCTGAGCCCGCCCCGGTCGAGCTGCAGCCGCTGCTGACCCGGCTGGCCGTGGCCAGCGACTTCGCGCTGGATACGCTGGTGCGGCAACCGGCGCTGCTGGCACAGCTGGCCGCGCCCGCTTGCCCGCCGATCCCGGCGCCGGTGCTCGACCCGCTGCAGCCCAGCGACTGGCCTTCACAGTTGCGGCGCTGGCGCACGGCGATGTCGACGCGGCTGATCTGGCGCGACCTGGCCGGGCTGGACGACGTGGCACAGACCCTGGCTGGCGCCACCACCTTGGCCGAAGACTGCCTGCGGCTGGCGCTGGACGCGCTGCAGCAGGAGTTCGCGCAACGCCACGGGGTCATTCGCGATGACCACGGCCAGCCCATGCAGCTGGTGGTGTTCGGGCTCGGCAAGCTGGGCGGTGGCGAGCTCAACTTCAGTTCCGACATCGACCTGGTCTACGCCTACCCGCAGGGCGGCGAATCCGACGGCCCGCGCGCGCTGGCCGCCGAGGAGTACTTCGCCCGCCTCGGCCAGCGCCTGGCCAAACTGCTGGACGAAACCACCGTCGATGGTTTCAGCCACCGCGTCGACCTGCGCCTGCGCCCGTTCGGCAGCGCCGGCCGCGTTGCGCTGTCGTTCGCGGCGATGGACCAGTACTTCCAGCGCGAGGGCCGCGACTGGGAGCGCTATGCGTGGTTGAAGGCGCGTGCCGTGGCCGGCGACATCGAGGCCGGCGAAGCGTGGCTGCAGACCCTGCGCCCGTTCGTGTACCGCCGCTACCTGGATTTCACCGCGCTCGACGGCCTGCGCGAGATGAAGGCGGCGATCACCGCCGAAGTCGCGCGGCGCGAACTGCACGAGGACATCAAGCGCGGTGCCGGTGGCATCCGCGAAATCGAGTTCCTGTGCCAGGCGCTGCAGCTGATCCGCGGCGGCCGTGAACCGGCACTGCGCGAGCGTCGCCTGCTGGTGGCGCTGGCGGCACTGGTGGCGGCCGGGCAGATCGCGCCCGAGGATGGCGCCGCGCTGCGCGAGGCCTATCTGTTCCTGCGGCGTCTGGAAAACCGCCTGCAGATGCTGCGCGACGCACAGACCCATGTGCTGCCCAGCGACACGCTGGACCGCGAGCGCATCGCCGTCGGCCTCGGCTACCCGGACTGGGAGGTGCTGCGCGCGGCGCTGGCCGAACAGCAGCAGCGGGTCAGTACCGAATTCGCCGCGCTGCTTGCACCGCGCAAGGGCCAGGCCGCGCCCGATGCGTTGGCCAACTACTGGCGCAGCCTGCCCGACGGCAGCAATGCGCCGCTGCTGGCCGAAGCCGGTTTCCTCGATGCGAACGGCGCCGACCAGTCGCTGCGCGATTTTGCCCAGGGCAGCGGTGTGAAGTCGTTGTCCGATGCCGCGCGTGCGCGCCTGGACCGCGTGCTGCCGGCGCTGCTGCACGCGGCCACGCGCTCTCCGCAGCCCGATGCCGCGCTCAAGCGCGTGCTCGGCCTGCTGCAGGCGGTGCTGCGCCGGACCAGTTATCTCGCCCTGCTGGACGAACAACCCAGCGCGCTGGCGCGGCTGGTCGATGTGCTGGCGCGCAGTGCACTGCTGGCCGAGCGGCTGGCCGCCTATCCGCTGCTGCTGGATGAGCTGCTGGACGTGCGCGTGTCCGGGCCGATGCCCGATGCCGCCGGCATGCTGGCCGAGTGCCAGCAGGTGTTGTCGGTGGAAGATCCCGAATCCGCGCTGCGCTGGCTCAACGAGACGCGGCTGGCGCTCAGCTTCCGCATGGCGATGGCCACGCTGGATGGTCGCCAGGGCGCGGTGGACAGCACCCGGCAACTGGCCGAGCTGGCACAGGCGGTGGTGATCACCGTGCTGGCGATGGCCGAGGCGGACATGCGGGCTGCACACGGTGAGATTCCCGGTGGGCGCTTTGCGATCATCGGCTACGGCAGCCTCGGCGGCCTGGAGCTGGGCTTCGGTTCCGATCTGGATCTGGTGTTCCTGCACGACAACCCGGCCGGCGTGGACGCCAGCGATGGCGCGCGTCCGCTGGAGCCGGGGCGGTGGTATGCGCGCCTGGCGCAGAAGGTGATGGCGCTGCTTGGCGCGGTCACCGCCGCCGGCCGCCTGTACGACATCGACGTGCGCCTGCGCCCGGATGGCGGTAAAGGCTCGCTGGTGTCTTCGCTGGCCAGTTACACCGACTACCAGCGCGAACGCGCGTGGACCTGGGAACACCAAGCGCTGGTGCGCGCGCGTGGCGTGGCCGGCGATGCCAGCCTGCTGGCCGCCTTTGAGCAGGTGCGTGCGCAGACGCTGGGCCGCGAGCGCGACCGGGCCACGCTGTATGCCGACGTGATGAAGATGCGCGGGCGCATGCGCACCGAACTGGACCGCAGCGATGCCGCGCGGCTGGACCTGAAGCAGGGCGCCGGTGGCGTGGTGGATCTGGAATTCCTGCTGCAGACCGGCGTGCTGGCGCGCAGTGCGCAGGTGCCGGCGCTGCTCGAGCCGCGCGACACACCGTCGTTGATCGATGCGCTGGGCGCCGCCGGTTTCCTGCCCGAAGCCACCACGCAGGCGCTGCACACCGCGCACGCGACGTTGTTGGAGGTTGGCTTGGCCTGCACGCTGGATCGGCGGCCACGGCTGGCACCGACCACCCCGGCCATTGAAGAGGCGTGTGCGGCGATCACTTCGGCGTGCGTTGAAGCGAAGCTGCCGTTCGCCTGACAGGCAGCGATGGCTGGGCAATGGCCTGCTTCTGGTGGGTGCCAACCTTGGTTGGCACAGGCCATCAGGGTTCATGACTCTGGCAACAGCGTGCCGACCAACGGTCGGCACCCACCAGAGCAATGGCCCGGCGATGCCCCGCTGTTGGTAGGTGCCAACCTTGGTTGGCACAACCCATCAGGGTTCATGACCTCGGCGAGAGCGTGCCGACCAACGGTCGGCACCCACCGGATCAATGATCTGACCGTTGGCCTGCTGTTGGTAGATGCCAACCTTGGTTGGCACAACCCATCAGCGTTCATGACCCCGGCAACAGCGTGCCAACCAAGGTTGGCACCCACCAGAGAAGTGCGGTCAGCTGGTGGCGCGCAGCGGCGCCATCTTCCACAGCAACGCGCGGAATGGGGCCAGCAGGCACACGCCGATCGCCAGCTTCACCGCCAGGTCGCCTGCGGCCCAGCTGACCCACGGCAGGGTCGAACCGGCAAACGCGATCGACCAGAAAATGGTGGTATCCACGGTGGCACTGCAGGTGGTGGCCACCATCGGCGCGCGCCACCAGCTGCCACGGCGCAGGCGGTCGAACACGGTGATGTCCAGCAGCTGGGCCACGATGAACGCCGAGCATGAAGCAATGGCGATGCGCGGCGTCGCCACCCAGATCGACAGCAGCACCGCCACCAGGAAGCCGATCCACGCCACGCGGCGGGCCGGGCCCGGGCCGAAGCGGCGGTTGATCAGGTTGCTGACCAGGAACGCGACCGGATAACTGAAGGCGCCCCAGGTCAGCCAGTCATTGATCGGGTACTGCACCAGCACGTTGGACAGCAGCACCACCACGCCCATCGCCAGCACCGCCAGCACCAGGGCGCGCGGGGTCAGCGGGGCAAACACAGGGGCAGGACGCACGGACATGGCGAGCCAGGGGAATAAAGGGGATCGCCCATTATCCGCCCGGCCCGCGGCAAATCCAAAACCGGTCGTTCAGTTTTACAGCGCTTCGCTCATCACATCGCCAGCGGCATACGCGGTCGGCACGTACGCCAGGGTCTGGCCCTGTGCGCTCTTCACGTTCCAGCCGGCGCCGGCCTCGGTGGGGTCGAAATGCACCTGCTGGCCCACCACGAAGGCGGCGGTCGGGTTTTCGCCCTGTGGCTGCACGGTCCAGCGCAGGGTGGCGGTGTGGTCGGCCTTGTCCGGCACCTGCAGCTGCACCTGGCACTCGCCCTCCGGCGTGGTCTCCACCTTCTTCACTTCCATCGGCGGCAACGGTACCGCCTTGGTGCGGGTGGCTTTGCCGTTGCGCTCGCTGGCCTTGAACGGCGCCTTGGACAGTTCGGACAGGCCCATCGAGGCCGCCATCGGCAGCGACAGCACCACGAACGAGGTCACGATCACGCTGGCCTGGCTGCTGTTCAACTGCGGCGCAGCGCCCGCATGGACGGTGGGCACCAGCAAGGCGGAAAGCAGCAGGGCAGAGGCAGGAACGCGCAGGCAACGGAACATGGGACCTCCTGGTCGCCAGAAAAAGGGGATGAAATTCACGGGGTGGCCGCGGCCGCACCGGCCACCGGCACATGGGGAATCACCAGTTCCTGCTGCAGCTGGCTGCGCTGGTGCAGGAAGTCGAACACCGATTCCACCGTCACCACCGAGTAGTTGCCGGAGATGCGTTCGCTGGCCGGATGATCGGTGGTGGTGGCGTTGGCCACGAACAGGCGCGCACCCACGCGCTTGCCCAGGCCGATGTGCAGCACGCTGGGCTGGTACTTCTGCTGGCGCAGCCACTGCTGCGCCTGTTCGCGCTTGACGATGGCCGGCGCGCCCTCGCTCTGCGCCATCGCCGCGGCCAGCACTTCCAGCACCCACTGGTTGGAGTTCTGGTAGTCGGTGGCGAACGGGTAGGCCACCACGTTGTACTTCGTTTCGTGCAGTGCCTTGGGCTGGATCGACGGCGATACCAGCGCCGCCCGCAGTGCCGCGCGCAGCGGCGCGGACGGCACGCCGATGCGCAGATCGGTATGGCCACCGCTCTCGCCGACGAAGTTGCCCAGGCCCTCGTGGTACAGCTGCGAACTGTCGGTCTTGCAGCGGTTGAGCAGGTGCATCGCGCGCCAGCGGCCGTCGTCCTCGCGCAGCAGGAAGGCCAGGTGGCTGTGGCGCAGGCCGTAGCGGCTCAGGTCCTGGCCACCGCGCGCGGCCACCACCACGTCCACATCGGGCAGCGCATCGAGGCGTTCGGCGGTGGTCCAGGCCACATCCAGCATGGCGGCCTGTGCGGCCACGCTGGGGAAGCGCTCGCGGCACTCGGTGCTGTTGGCCCAGGCCGCTGCGGTCGCCAGCAGGCTGGCGATCAGCAGCGCGGCGCGCGGCAGGCGATAGAAACGATCCATGTCGGTACCTTCAACGGCGGTGAGGGCCGCGTGCCGATCATACGCCGGTCAGCGCAGCGGGCGGTCCACGCCCTTGCGCTTGAGTTCGCGGTCGCAGGCGTCGCTGATGGGTGCCACCGGCAACGGCGGGCGCTGGCCCTTCGGATCGCGCAGCGCCGGTTGTTCGCGGTACGCGTCCAGCTGCTGCTGGCACTGGTAGGAGATCGGGTCCAGCTCGGTGGGCGACGTGGAGCACGCGGCGAGCAGGGCCAGCGGCAGCAGGAGCAGGGTGCGCATGAAGGCGTTCAGAGTGATTGGGGAAGCTGGACTCTAACCGCGCAGGCACATCGAGATGTTCAAAAAACGCTGGGCGATCGGGTAGTGCCGGCCGCTGGCCGGCAACTGCAGGGTATT
>NZ_JASJSU010000056.1:0-4080 GCF_030237045.1 Stenotrophomonas maltophilia group sp. Smal17 | reverse complement strand
TAATGCATACCGCGCTGCCGGCCAGCGGCCGGCACTACCTTGATGCCAGGCGCTGGTTCACCTCCGCGGCGATCCGCGCGGTTTCGCGCAGCGGTTCGATGCGGTCGTACTGCCAGTCCAGCCAGCGTTCCTGCAACCGCCCGCGTTCGCGCAGCTGCTGCTGGAAGCGTGCCAGCCGTCCCTGTGCGGTATCGGCCAGTGCCACCCTCACCGGCATGCGCGTGGCGCAGGCTTCAGAGAGCAGGTTCACCGAATCCGGCGAGACCACCACGCGGTTGGCCCAGCCGAGCAGGCCGCCATACGGATTCACTCCGTCGCCGCCATCGCCCCAGATCACATGCGGCAGGTCGGCGAAGGTCGCGCGCAGGATCTCGGCCAAGGCCGGCGGCGTGCGTCGCGAGGTGGTGGCCAACAGGCTGCCTCCCTCGCTGCGGATCTGCTCGGCCAGTGCGCGGAACACGCCGACCATCGCCGGTTCGTCCCACGGCGCCAGCGCTGTTGGCCCACCCACCAGCAATGCAGTGCGCGGGCCGGGCAGGGTGCTGAAGCCGGCGAACGCGGCGCGGCCCCAGGCCAGCCAGTCGTCGTCCACCGGGTTGAGGCTGCCGAGCAGGGTCAGCACGTTGCTGCCGCGCAGGGTGTCGTGTTCGGGCACCACCACCACATCCCAATGGCGGGCACTGATACGCGGATCGAGGATCTGCACCACCTGGCTGCCGCGCGCACGCAGCACGCGCAGGGCACCGGCGGCCTGGCGGCCACAGCCGATCGCCAGCGCCGGGGCCTCGGCGGCAAGTGTCGCGAAGGCTTCGCCGTAGCCGTTCACATCGCCGGGCAGGCGCCGCGGCGACAGCCAGCGCCAGGGTGCGCGCGGCTGCAGCACCAGCGGCCGATGGGTGCCCTGGCGCAACGCCGAGGCCAGCGCAACCGCCTGGCGGACATTGCCCGCGCGGCCGTCAGTGACCGTCCAGGGTGCGCTCGATCGTTTCACCATTGGCATTAATTCGTTTCAGCCCTGCTGGGTGTTGCAACAGTCGCGACACTCTACACTGCGGCTCGTCGATTCGCCCCGCGCCGCCCGCGGGCACTGACTTCCCTTCGCCGCCCTGGAGATCCACCGATGTCCCACGCGCTCGACGCTGCTGCCCTCGATCAGCTGTTCCGCACTGCCCGTACCCAGAACGCCTTCCTCGACAAGCCGGTCCCGGCCAGCCTGCTGCAGGAACTGTACGACCTGGTGAAGTGGGGCCCGACCGCGGCCAACACCACGCCGGCCCGCTTCGTCTTCGTCACCTCGAAGGACGCCAAGGCCAAGCTGGCCCCGGCCCTGTCCGAAGGCAACCTGGCCAAGACCATGGCCGCGCCGGTCACCGCCATCATCGGCTTCGACCTGGACTTCCACGAAAAGCTGCCGTACCTGTTCCCGCACGCCGATGCCAAGGCCTGGTTCGACGGCCCGCAGGAAGGCCGCCACGAAGCCGCCATCCGCAACGGCAGTCTGCAGGGCGCCTACCTGATCCTGGCCGCGCGCGCGCTGGGCCTGGATGCCGGCCCGATGTCCGGCTTCGATGCGGCCAAGGTGGACGAAGCGTTCTTCGCCGGTACCTCGATCAAGTCGAATTTCCTGGTCAACCTGGGTTACGGTGACCCGGCGGGCCTGTTCCCGCGTCTGCCGCGCCTGTCGTTCGACGAAGCGGCGCGCATCGCGTAAGTCGCTGTATCGGTTTCGGGCCGTCACCTTGGCGGCCCCTGTTGCACCCACCCTACGATCCGGAGAGTTCCTCAGATGAGCGCCACCCGTAAACTGCTGCTGCCGCTGGCCCTGACCCTGGCCATCGCCGCCTGCTCCAAGCCGGCCGACACCGCTGCCCCGGCCGCTGATGCTGCTGCCCCGGCCACCACCGAACAGGCTGCCGCCCCGGCCGCTGATGCCGCCGCTGCCGCGCCGGCTGCCGAAGCGATCAAGATCGCCTCGGGCACCTACAAGCTGGACCCGAGCCACACCGACGTGCTGGCACAGTGGAGCCACTTCGGCTTCTCCAACCCCAGCGCGCACTTCGGCAACGTTGAAGGCACCCTGGTGTACAACGCCGAAGACGTGACCAAGTCCACCGTGGAAGTGAAGCTGCCGCTGAGCGGCCTGAACAGCTTCACCGCCAAGTTCGACGAACACCTGAAGAGCGCCGACTTCTTCGACGCCGCCAAGTTCGCCGATGCCACCTTCAAGAGCACCAAGGTGGAAGCGGCCGGCACCAACAAGCTGACCGTCACCGGCGACCTGACCATCAAGGGCATCACCAAGCCGGTCACCCTGGACGTCACCGTCAACGGCGGCGGCGAGCACCCGATGGCCAAGGTTCCGGCGGCTGGCTTCGATGCCACCACCACGCTGAAGCGCAGCGATTTCGGCGTCGGCGCCTACGCCCCGAACGTCAGCGATGAAGTGAAGATCCGCATCACCACCGAAGCCACCGGCGAAAAGCCGGCTGCTTGATGCACCCCGCTCACTCGTCGTGAGAAGGCAGAAGGCCCGCTGAAAAGCGGGCCTTCTTTATTGGGGTGGGCACGCCCTGGTAGATGCCAACCTTGGTTGGCACGCGGGCACTGTGCAGGCCAACCAAGGTTGGCCACTACCGGGTACGCGCGCTCAGCGCAGCGCGCCCATCCACGCCGCACACGCCTCGCTCGGGCTCTGCTTGGCTTTCACTGCCAGCCCGCTCACGCGCACGAAGGTCTGCGCGGCCTGCGCCACCACCTGACGTGCGATCAACGCGGCCTGCTTGGTCGCGGCCTGCTGCTTGCGCAGCTGCACGATGTTGATCGACGGCCGGCCGACCGGTGCGTACTTCTGGTCGCGGCGCAGCACATCGGCTACCTGCGCCACTTCGAATTCGGCCTGCAGGTAGCGGTGCTGCGCTTCCACCAGCTCACGCAGCGGCACGCGCAGGGCGGCGGTGTCAGTGAAGGCGGCCAGCGCGGCATCGCAGGCGGCGTCATCGGCGAAGCGGGTACGCAGCGCATCCACGCTGGCCAGGGTCAGTTTGGCCATGTGGGCCTCGTTGCTGCAGGAAAGGAGCGCGATTGTCGCATTGCTGGCCGGGTAATGCGTTGAACCGGGTGTCGGAATCCCTGTAGAGCCGAGCCTATGCTCGGCTCATCGCGCGTAGCGCAGGGCATTGATCAATGGCGGCTGGGAGAGCCGCCGAGCATGGGCTCGGCTCTACAATAGGCTGTTGTTTCACCCACGGAAGGAAGACCCATGCAGGACGCGCAGTACTGGTTGAACGAATTCTGGACGGGCCTGAGCGTGCTCGATCTTCTGGGCGGCAGTGTGCTCGGCACGCTGCTGGGCCTGGCGCTGGGCATCCTCGGCTGGCGCTGGCTGCACCGCCGCGGTTGGTTGCAGCGGCGCACGCGCTGGCATCACTGGCTGCTGGCCAGCTATGTGGTGCTGCTGCCGCTGGCCACCGCCTTCTTCGGCCTGCAACTGGGCTTCACTGCCGGTGCGCACCGCGCGCTGTTCAAGCAGCTCGATCATTTCCAGCCGCACCTGCAGACGCTGGTGGAAGGCTGGAGCGAAGGCTTCACCGATTCACTGGATGACCCGCGCATGCGCGAGGCATTGCGCAGCCAGGGCACGGTGGGCGATGTGGCCGACACCATCGCCTCGGCCTACCTCAGCGAACACCCGCTGCCCGGCCTCGACCGCCTTGGCAACGGCCCGCTGGCGCGCGGCACCGGCTGGGTGATCGGCAAGGTGCGCGAAGGCCTGCTGCGGGGCATGGTGGAAGACACGCTGGTGGACAAGGCTGGCACGCTCGGCCTGGAGCCCAAGGTAGTGCGCGAGGCGCTGACCATGCACGTCGATGAGCTGCTGCACACCCGGGGCGTGTTGCGGCTGGTGAAGGCGCAGATCAACGGCATGATGCCCGGCGTGTATTTCGGGCTGCTGCTGCCGCTGCTGGTCATCGCACTGTTGATAGCGCTGGAGATCTGGGCCGCGCGGCGGTTCGGGTGGACCCGGCAGGTGCCATCCAGCGCGGTAGTGCCGGCCGCTGGCCGGCAGCTGCAGGTTCCTGC
>NZ_JASJSU010000055.1:11697-26117 GCF_030237045.1 Stenotrophomonas maltophilia group sp. Smal17 | reverse complement strand
CGGTTTCCGGGAGCCCTCCACCGGTAGAACGGACCCCGATGAAGATTCCCTTTGCAGCCGTACTCGCGCTCGCACTTGTTGTGCCCAGCGCCGCCTTCGCCAAGTCCACCGACCGCAACGAGAACATGGACATCGAGTCCGGCGCCCAGTCCGGCGTGCTCACCGGCGATGGCAAGACCGTGCTCTCGCAGGGCGTGACCATCACCCAGGGAACCCTGGACATCCGCTCGTCCGAAGCCGAGATCTACCTGAAGGATGGCGAGGCCGTGCGTGCCGTGTTCACCGGCAAGCAGGCCACCATGAAGCAGCAGCTCGACGATGGCACCTGGATGGACGCGGTGGCCGATCGCATCGACTACGACATCAAGACCGAGATCATCACCCTGACCGGCAACTACAAGGTCACCAGCGCGCGCGGCACCAACGCCGGCCAGCGCATGGTCTACAACACCCGCAGCGGTGAGATGAACTCCGGTGGCGACGGCAGCCGCGTGCGCACCGTCATTCCGCCGAAGAACAAGAACCCGGCCGCACAGCCGGCCAAGCCTGCCGGGAGCAAGAAGTAATGCTTGTCGCCAAGGGCCTGCGCAAACGCTACAAGCAGCGTGAAGTCGTCAAGGACTTCGGGCTGACCCTCGATGCCGGTGAAGTGGTCGGCCTGCTGGGCCCCAACGGTGCCGGCAAGACCACCTGCTTCTACATGATCGTCGGCCTGGTCGCGGCCGATGCGGGCAGCATCGTGCTCGACGGCCGCGACATCACCGGCGACCCGATGTACACCCGCGCCAAGCAGGGCGTGGGCTATCTGCCGCAGGAACCCTCGGTGTTCCGCAAGCTGACCGTGGCCGACAACATCCGCCTGGTGCTGGAACTGCGCGAGGACCTGGATTCGGCCGGCCGCGAACGCGAACTGAGCAGCCTGCTCGACGAACTGCAGCTGGGCCACGTTGCCGACCAGCTCGGCGCCAGCCTGTCCGGTGGCGAACGCCGTCGGTGCGAGATCGCCCGGGCACTGGCCGCGCAGCCGCGCCTGATCCTGCTCGACGAGCCGTTCGCCGGCGTCGATCCGATTTCGGTCGGCGAGATCCAGCGCATCGTCACCCATCTCAAGCAGCGTGGCATCGGCGTGCTGATCACCGATCACAACGTGCGCGAGACCTTGGGAATCTGCGACCGCGCGTATATCCTCGCCGAGGGTGCCGTACTGGCCCAGGGCTCGCCGGAGGCGATCCTGGACAACGCCGACGTACGCCGCGTCTACCTTGGGGATTCGTTCAAGCTGTGACGGCGGGCACCCGGGCACTTTCCATCCTTTCGGCACAGGTATGAAGACTCGGCTGCAGACATCGTTGGGACAGCAGCTGGTGCTCACGCCCCAGCTGCAGCAGGCGATCAAGCTGCTGCAGATGTCCACCACCGAGCTGGAGCTTGAGATCGCCCAGGCGGTGGAGAGCAATCCGCTGCTGGACTGGGCCGACAGCAACGACGGCCCTGCCGCCAACGAGGCCAGTGACGGCAACGACAGCGAAGCCCCCAGCGAACGCGCCGACGATGGCGACGACTGGGCGCCTGCCGAACTGGACTGGAGCGCCGCCGGCAGTGGCGGCAGTTTCGATGATGACGACGACACCGGCAGCGCCGCCGAGCGCGTGGCCGAAACCGAAACGCTGGCCGATCACCTGCTGTGGCAGCTGCACCTGTCGCATCTTTCGGCGCGCGACCGCAGCATCGGCGCCACGCTGATCGATGCGCTCGACGAAGACGGCTACCTGCGCGAGTCGCTGGCCACCATCGCTGAGACCCTGCTGCCGGCGACCCATGCCGACGAGGATGAGATCCTCGCGGTGCTGCATCGCATCCAGCGTTTCGATCCGGTCGGCGTGGCCGCGCGCACGCTCGGTGAATGCCTGCAGCTGCAACTGGACGTGTTGCCCGCCGACACGCCAGGGCTGGCGTTGGCGCGACAGATTGCCGCAGGCCCACTGGAACGGTTGCCTCGCAGCGGCGTTGCCGGGCTCGCCCATGAACTGAAGCAAGCGCCGGCCGACGTCGAGACCGCAGTCAACCTGCTGCGTTCGCTGGACCCTCGTCCAGGCACGCAGATTGCGCCGCTTTCGCAGGACACCTACGTGGTGCCCGACGTGGTGGTGTGGCGGCAGAACGGCGTCTGGCGCGCGGCACTGGCCGGCCACGCCGGGCCGAAGGTGGTGATCCACCGCGGCTACGAACAGCTCATCCGCCGCTGTGGCGAGGCCGATGCCGGCTATCTGCGCGCGCAGCTGCAGGAGGCACGCTGGCTGCTGAAAGGGCTGCAGCAGCGCGGCGAGACCCTGCTGCGGGTGGTGCGCAGCCTGATCCTGCAGCAGGCCGGATTCCTCGAATTCGGCGAACAGGCGCTGCGCCCGCTGACACTGCGCGAGATCGCCACCGAACTCGGCCTGCACGAATCCACGGTATCGCGCGCGATCGCGCGCAAGCATGTGCGCACGCCGCGCGGCACCCTGCCGCTACGCGCCTTCTTCGCGTCGGGCATCGATACCGAGGGCGGCGGCGAGGCGTCCAGCACGGCCATCCAGGCCATGATCCGGCGACTGATCGACGACGAGAACCCGCGCAAGCCGCTTTCTGACGCCAAGCTGGCTGACCTGCTCAAATCGTCGGGAATTCCAGTAGCGCGACGCACCGTGGCGAAGTATCGTGAAGCCATGAACATTTCCGCCTCGCACGAAAGGGTCAGAATCGCTTGACGCGCCGCCGCGCCCGGCGGAGAGGTTCATTGGCACATCCGAACACAGGAGAAACCCGATGCGCATCGAAACGTTTGGCAAAGATGTCGAAGTCACCCCGGCCCTGCAGTCCTATGTAGAGGAGAAGCTGGCCCGGATCGGAAAACACTTCGACCAGCACTGCGAAGCGCGGGTGACCCTCAAGCTGCAGAAGACCGAGCATCACGTCGACGCCAGCCTCAACATCCCGGGGCAGACCCTGCACGCCGAGGCCGGCGGCCAGACCATGTATGCCGCGATCGACCTGCTTGCGGACAAGCTTGACCGCCTTGTGATCAAGCACAAGGAGAAAAAACAGCAGCACGCGCCGCTGCCGGTGGGCGACAATGGTGGCTGATCGCCACCGTTCCCCGCAGACATGCCCCTGACTGACCTCCTGGCGGCCGTGCAGACCCAGCTCTGCACGGCCACCGACCGCGACAGCGTCCTGCAGGCCGCCGCCGGGTTGCTGGCCTGCCGCCAGGCCAATGCCGAACAGATCTACCTGAACCTGTGCCAGCGCGAAGCGCTGGGCAGTACCGCGATCGGCCACGGCATCGCCATTCCCCACGGCCGCGCGCCGACCCTGGACCGCCCCCGTGGCGCCCTGCTGCGGCTGGCTACCCCGGTCGACTTCGGTGGCGACGAGCCGGTGGACCTGGTGTTTGCGATGGCCGTCCCCGCCCACTACACCCACCAGCACCTGATGCTGCTGTCCGAGCTGGCCGAGTTGTTCTCCGCGCCCGGCATCCGCCAGGCGCTGCGCGCGGCCGGCGATGCCCGGGCCCTGCGCCAGGCCCTTGAGCTGACGCCACCTGCGAGCGCCGCATGAATACCAGCATCACCGCCCGTGAACTGTTCGAACAGCAGCGCGAGCGGCTGGGGCTGCGCTGGGCCGCCGGCAAGTCCGGCGAGAAGCGTGAACTGGAGGCCGGCAATACGGTCTCGCGGCGGCCCTCGCTGGCCGGCTACCTCAATGCGATCTACCCCAACAAGGTGCAGATTCTCGGCACCGAGGAGCTGTCCTGGCTGGACGCGCTGGAACCGCGCCAGCGCTGGGAGACCATCGAGAAGATCATGCAGTCGCACCCGCTGGCGCTGGTGCTGACCCGCAACCAGCCCTGCCCGGAAGACCTGCGCGCGGCCGCGGACGAGTCCGGTACGCCGCTGTGGCTGTCCCCCAAGCGCGGCCACGAACTGCTCAACCACCTGTCCTACCATCTGGCGCGCACGCTGGCACCACGCGTGATCCTGCATGGCGTGTTCATGGAGATCTACTCCATCGGCGTGCTGATCACCGGTGAGGCCGGGTCGGGCAAGAGCGAACTGGCGCTGGAGCTGCTCAGCCGCGGCCATCGCCTGGTGGCCGACGATGCACCCGAATTCACTCAGATCGCCCCCGACGTGCTCGACGGTACCTGCCCCGAACTGCTGCAGGACCTGCTGGAAGTGCGTGGGCTGGGCGTGCTGAACGTGCGCGAGATGTTCGGCGACACGGCTGTAAAGAAGAACAAGTACCTTCGGCTGATCGTCCATCTGACCAAACCGATGACCGAACCTACGCCACATGGCTACGAGCGCCTGACCGGCGATTCGGGTACCCGCCATGTGCTGGACCTGGACGTCCCGCTGATCACCCTGCCGGTGATGCCTGGCCGCAACCTGGCCGTGCTGACCGAGGCGGCCACCCGCCTGCATATCCTGCGCACCAAGGGCATCGATCCGGCGGCGATGTTCATCGCCCGCCACAGCAATCTGCTGGAACGGCGAACGCCCTGACCCCTGCCTTTCGAAGAGCCCGTCCATGAGCACCGCCGCCCCCACCGCCCCGACCCTGATCATCGTCAGCGGCCTGTCCGGCTCGGGTAAATCCGTGGCCCTGAAGACCTTCGAGGACCAGGACTACTACTGCTCGGACAACCTGCCGATCAACCTGCTCCCGGATTTCGTGCGCAGCCTGCTGGCCAACCACGATGGCAGCGCGCCGCGCCGGCTGGCGGTGGGCATCGACGTGCGCGGCCAGGCCGATCTTGGCCAGCTGGGCGACTGGCGGCAGCTGGCCACCGACGCCGGCGTGGAAGTGAAGGTACTGTTCTTCGAGGCCAGCGATGAAACGGTGCTCAAGCGCTATGCCGACACCCGTCGCCGGCATCCGCTGAGCCAGTTGGGCCTGTCACTGCCCGAGGCGATCGCGCGCGAGCGCGTGCTGACCGCCCCGCTGCGCCGCGAGGCCGATGCGGTGATCGACACCAGCGCGCTCAACGTGCACCAGCTGCGGCGACGGATCATCACCGAGTTCACCCTGGACCACGCCACCCGGCTGTCGCTGCTGTTCGAATCGTTCGCCTACAAGCGCGGCGTGCCGGCCGAGGCGGACTTCGTGTTCGACGCGCGCGTGCTGCCCAACCCGCACTGGGACCCGGAACTGCGCGCGCTGAGCGGCCGCGAGCCGGGCGTGCGCGACTACCTGGAAGCGCAGCCCGACGTGCAGCGCTACCTGGCCCAGCTGATGGACTTTCTCGATACCTGGCTGCCCAAACTGGGCGACGGCACCCGCAGCTACGTGACCGTGGCGTTCGGCTGTACCGGCGGCAAGCACCGCTCGGTGTTCCTGGCCGAGCGCATGGCCCGCCACGCGCGCGAGATGGGCTGGGAAGACGTGGCGACCTACCACCGCGAACAGGATTGAGGGGGCGGCCGGGCTGCACCCGGCACCCGCGGTAGTGCCGGCCGCTGGCCGGCAACAGCAACAGCAACAGCAAAAGCAAAAGCAAAAGCAAAAGCGGCATTCCGTGGAATGGCGGGGCGGTGTGGGTAGGCAGGACACGCCGTGAACCCGTCCTTGGGGGCTCGATGGCGCCATCCATGGCGCCAACGGTCCTGCCTACCCACACCACCCCGCCTCTGACAGATTCCGTGTGCTGTTGGTGGGTGTCGACCTTGGTCGACACGATGGATCCAGGCCATGCGTGGATGAACCTCTGTCAGGCATCGGAAAGACGGACAGGGTCGGATCGCTTTTTCGGCGAAACGGGCATACCAGCCGGGCAACGCTGAATACGGGACACAGTGCCCCTCTCCTGCTGCTATCGCCGATTCACCTTGACCTGTTAACGTGCAGTAATGACCTGTGGCATTCTCCTCGTAACACATCCCGGGGTCGGGACCGCCCTGCTTGAGGTGGCGACCCGGCTCCTGCGGCAATTGCCGCTGAAGACCGAAGCTTTCGAAGTACCGTTCGACGCAGACCTGGACGCCCTGCTCCCGCTCGCCTCGGCCGCCCTGCGGCGGGTCGACGGTGGGGAAGGCGTGCTGATCCTGACCGACCTGTACGGCGCCAGCCCCGCCAACCTTGCCGGGCAGCTGGCCCGGCTGGGGACCCCGGTTCGCCGGGTGTCGGCGCTGAGCCTGCCGATGTTGCTGCGGGTGATGAATTATCCGGAACAGGGACTGGATCAACTGCCCGCCACAGCCGCGGCGGGTACCCGTAATGGAGCGATAGTCGACGATGCTTGAACGAGAACTCACCGTGAGCAACCGCCTGGGGCTGCATGCCCGGGCCACCGCCAAGCTGGTGCAGACCCTGGCGCCGTTCCGCTGCAACGTGACCATGGCCGCCAAGGGCCGTGAGATCAACGCCAAAAGCATCATGGGCGTGATGCTGCTGGCTGCCGGCCAGGGCACTCCGGTCACCGTGCGCATCAACGGCGAGGACGAAGCCGCCGCGATGGAGGCGGTGGTCGGCCTGTTCGAACGCCGTTTCGACGAGGACAGCTGAGCGTGCCACGCGCACGCGCCGGCCAGCTCCCCTCCGGCCAGCGGCCGGTGCAGCTGCTGGCCGGCCATGGCGCAGCGCGCGGCACGGCCATGGGCCGCGCCCGCGTGCGCCTGCCGCATGCCCTGGAGGTGGCCGAACAGCGTGTCGCCGCCCACCAGGTCGAGGCCGAGCTCGCGCGCCTGCACCATGCGGTGGATGCGGCGCGCACGGAAATGCACGAGCTGCGCCAGCGCCTGCATGGGGCACTGAACCAGGAAGTGGGCGAGTTCCTCGACCTGCACGCGCTGCTGCTGGACGACCCCGAGCTGCTGTATGGCCTGGACGAACTGATCCGCAGCGGCCCGTACAGCGCCGGCTATGCGCTGCGCCTGCAGCGCGACCGCCTGGCCAGGGTCTTCGATGGCATGGACGATGCCTACCTGAAGAGCCGCATGGACGACCTGGACCATGTGATCGGCCGTATCCACGCCTTCCTGCAACCCGAGCGCCCGCCTGCGATGAAGGGCCTGGCCGGCGAGATCCTGGTCTGCGACAACATCGCCCCGTCCGAGCTGGCGCAGCTGCAGGCACAGGGCGTGGTCGGCATCGTCACCGCCGCCGGCAGCGCGCTGTCGCACAGCGCGATCCTGGCACGCAGCCTGCACCTGCCGCTGATCGTCAACGTACCGCAGCTGCTCAGCCGCATCGCCGATGGCGACGTGCTGATCATCGACGGCGCCGACGGCAGCATCACGGTCAACCCGCAGGCCGACAACCTGCGTGACTACCGCGCACGGCTGAAAGAGCATGCGCGCGAACAGCGCGAGCTGGGCCGCCTGCGCAGCAAGCCCAGCCGGACCCGCGACCAGGTCGACATCGCCCTGCTGGCCAACGCCGAATCGCTGGAGGACGTGACCCAGGCGCATGCGCTGGGCGCGCAGGGGCTGGGCCTGTACCGCACCGAATTCCTGTTCCTGCAGCGCAACGAGCTGCCGGACGAGGAAGAACAGTTCCAGACCTACCGCGATGCCGCGCTGGGCATGAGCGGGCGTCCGGTCACCATCCGCACGCTCGACCTGGGCGCGGACAAGGCCGATCGCACCGGCCTTACCTTGAGCAACGAAGAGAATCCGGCACTGGGCCTGCGCGGCGTGCGCCTGTCGCTGGCGCGGCCGAAGGTGGCCGACACCCAGCTGCGCGCGATCCTGCGCGCCTCGGCCTACGGCAAGCTGCGCGTGCTGGTTCCGATGGTCAGTACCCGCGAGGAGCTGCTGGCGGTGCGCCGGCGCATGCTCAAGCTGACCGAACAGCTGCGCGGCGAGGGCCACATGGTGTCCGACCATGTGCCGCTGGGCGCGATGATCGAAGTCCCCGCGGCCGCACTGGCGCTGGAGAGCTTCATCGATCTGGTCGATTTCCTGTCGATCGGTACCAACGACCTGGTGCAGTACCTGCTCGCCGCCGACCGCAACAACGAGGCGCTGGGCGAGCTCTACTCGCCGTTGCATCCGGCCGTGCTGCGGCTGCTGCAGATGGTGATCGACACCGGCGCGCGCCATCGCATCCCGGTGGCGGTCTGCGGCGAGATGGCCGGCGATGCCCGGATGACGCCACTGCTGCTGGCGCTGGGCCTGAGCGAGTTCAGCCTGCATCCCGGTACGTTGCTGGAGGTGCGCCGGGCGATCCGCGAGGCCGACCTGGGCGCCTTGCGCGCCCGCGCGACGAAGCTGCTGGCCGCGCGCGACCGCCGCGGCATCGAGCGCTGGCTGGCACTGGTGGCAGACACGCCCTGACCACCCAGGGTAGTACCGGCCGCTGGCCGGCAACCTCATGAACTTCGATGAGGACGATTGCCGGCCAGCGGCCGGCACTACCCTCACCCCAGCGGCTATGCGTTGAAACATCCCCTTGCGATAATGACGCGCTGAACACCCCTGTTGCCGCATCCTTGCCGGGATCGCGGCTTTTCTTATCCCGCGGGAGCTGCGATGGCTGAAGCTGTACGCCACGACAAGACTGCGCGCCAACTGCGGATGCTGTCCGATGCACTGGACAGCGGCCGGCTGGGGCCGGTGCGTCGGCTGGTCAACACCCTGGCCCCGGCCGAGATCGGCAACCTGCTCGAATCGCTGCCGCCGGGCAAGCGCGAGGTGGTGTGGGGCCTGGTCGATCCGGAAGATGACGGCGAGGTGCTGGTCCACGTCGGCGAGGACGTGCGCGAAAGCCTGCTCGCGGACATGGACCCGGACGAGATCATCGCCGCGGTCGAAGACCTGGACATCGACGACCTGGCCGACCTGGTCGAAGACCTGCCGGACACGGTCATCGACGAAGTCCTCAAGTCGATGGACCGCGAGAACCGCGAGCGCCTGGAACAGGTGCTGTCCTACCCCGAGGACAGCGCCGGCCGCCTGATGAATCCGGACGTGGTGACCGTGCGCGCCGACGTCAACGTCGATGTGGTGCTGCGCTACCTGCGCCTGCGCGGCGAACTGCCCGACCACACCGACCACCTGTTCGTGGTCAGCCGGCGGCACCAGTACCTCGGGCGGGTCTCGCTGGCCGCGCTGGTGACCCACGAGGACACCACCCCGATCAACCGCCTGATCGACGACGAGCAGCCGGCCATCGACGTCGGCGAGAGCGACCAGGAAGTGGCACGGCAGTTCTCCGACCATGACTGGATCTCCGCGCCAGTGGTGGACGACAACAACATCCTGATCGGCCGCATCACCATCGATGACGTGGTCGACATCATCCGCGGCCAGGCCGAGCACCAGGCGCTGGGCGCCGCCGGCCTGGACGAGGACGAGGATCTGTTCAGCCCGGTCTGGCGCGCCATGCGCCGGCGCCTGATGTGGCTGTCGGTGAACCTGTGCACCGCGTTCCTGGCCTCCAGCGTGGTCGGCCACTTCGAAGGCACCATCGACAAGCTGGTGGCGTTGGCGGTGCTGATGCCGATCGTGGCCGGCCTGGGTGGCAATGCCGGCACCCAGGTGCTGGCGCTGATGGTGCGCGGCCTGGCGCTGGGCCAGGTGGGCGCGTCCAATGCGCGCACGCTGCTGTGGAAGGAAGTGCGGGTCGCCCTGTTGAACGGCGTGATGCTGGGTTCGGTGCTGGGGCTGATCGTGCTGGCCTGGTTCCACTCGCCCGGCCTGTCGGCAGTGATCGCGATCGCGCTGACCTGCAACCTGCTGTTCGCCGCGCTGGCCGGCGTGCTGGTGCCACTGACGCTCAAACGCTTCGGCTTCGACCCGGCGCTGGCCAGCGGCATCTTCCTGACCGCAGTAACCGACTCGATGGGCTTCTTCACCTTCCTCGGCCTGGCCACCCTGGTGCTGCTGCACTGAACCCTGCAGGGTCGGATCCCCGCCACGCGGGGCTCTGCCCCGATCCCAACTGGAACACCCATGGCAACAACGATCGAAAACTACTTCCAGCCCGGCTGGCGCGACCAGCAGCACACCTGCCCGGCCTGCGAATGGAAGGGCAGCTCGCGCGGCATGGAGATGGAACTGGACGAGGACGCAACCGAGTACGACTGCCCGGTCTGCGAGAACCCGTTGCTGGTGGTACTGCACCCGGACATGGCGCAGGTGCAGGCCGCCGCCGCCGAAGGCAATGCCGAAGCACAGGAACAGCTGGACATCATCGCCAGTTTCCCGCGCCCGCAGTGACGCGGCGCATGATGCCGCGTTGACGACGGCGGACTACGATGGAGGCGTTCCCGCCGCCCCAGGAATTCCCATGGTCCGTTCCATGTCGCGCTGGCTGCCGCTGCTGGCCCTGCTGATGATGACCGGTTGTGCCTCGCTGCCGGACAGCGCGCGTGGTCGCTTCGAAGCCCGCGCAGTCAAAGTGGACGGCGAGACCGCCTACTACCAGGTGTTCATTCCGGCCGGGCTGAAGGCCCCGGCGTCCGCCAGTGTTCCGGTCATCCTGTTCCTGCATGGCTCGGGCGAGCGCGGCAGTGACGGCATCAGGCAGACCCACGCGGGGCTGGGCCCTTATCTGCGCGAGCATCCCGACTTCCCGGCCCTGGTTGTCTTCCCGCAGGCGGCAAAACACTCGGAATGGAGCGGCCACAACAACCGCATGGCCGTAGCCGCGCTGGACGCAACAATCGCCGAGTTTGGCGCCGACCCTTCGCGCCAGTACCTGACCGGCATGTCGATGGGCGGCTACGGCAGCTGGAACATCGCCCTGGACGACCCACGCCGCTTTGCCGCGATCGTGCCGGTATGCGGCGCCGTGCTGGCACCGCGCGCGAAGCGACCGACCCTGTTCGTCGAGCAGGTCGCGCATGAGTCCGATCCTTACGCGGTGATCGCCCAGCGCCTGCAGCACGCACCGATCTGGATCTTCCACGGCGCACTGGATGATGTGGTGCCACCGGACGACGACCGCAGGCTGCACAGTGCCTTCCAGAGCGCCAACGCGCGCGACGTGCGCTACACCGAGTACCCGGAAGGCAACCACAACGCCTGGGACGCCACCTACGCCGATCCGGCGATGTGGGCCTGGCTATTCGCGCAGAAGCGCTGAACCACCGGCATGGGTGGGTGCCAACCTTGGTTGGCACTCCCTGCTCTGGTAGTTGCCAACCTTGGTTGGCACTGACTTACCCGAAACCAGACCATTCCCCGATGTTCACGGCAAGCAGGCACGCCCATGCTTGCTCCATGCAGAACACCAGACTCCTGATCGGCCGCCGCTCCAGCGTCGGCCTCAGCTACATCCTCACCACGGTCGTAACCGACCGCGCCCCGCTGTTCGCCAACGACGGTGCCGCCGTTCTCGCAGTACGGGAGTTCCAACGACTTGATCAGGAAGGCTTCACCCGCTCAATTGCCTACGTGGTCATGCCCGACCACATCCACTGGCTGGTCGAGCTGCGCGCAGGCACGCTGGAAACTGTCATGAAGCGCTTCAAGTCACGCACGGCGCAGCAGGCAAACCGGCTGTTGGGGAGGGTCGGGCGCTTTTGGCAGGCCTGTTATCACGATCACGCGATCCGCTCGGATGAATCGCTGTACCGGCATGCGCTGTATCTGATGGGGAACCCGATCAGGGCCGGGCTGACGACACAGCTGGGGCAGTATCCGCATGCATGGTGCGAATGGGAGCTTGGCGACACATGTGATTGCGTAGATGAACGTGCCAACCAAGGTTGGCACCTACCAAGGCAATGAGTGCCAACCGACGGTTGGCACCCACCAGAGCGGTCAGCCCAGCAGGGTTTCCAGCACGGCCATGCGCACGGCGACGCCGTTGGCGACCTGGCGCAGTACCCACGACTGCGGGCCGTCGGCCACCTCGTCGGTCACTTCCACGCCGCGGTTGATCGGGCCCGGGTGCAGCACGGCAGCATCCTTGCCGGCGCGCGCCAGGCGTTCGTTGGTCAGCCCGTACTCGGCGTGGTACTGCTCCAGCGACGGCACCAGGCCTTCTTCCATGCGCTCGCGCTGCAGGCGCAGCATCATCAGCGCGTCGACACCTTCCAGCATGGCGTCGAAATCATCGCCGACCACGCAGCCCTTCAGGGTCTCGTCGTCCGGCAGCAGCGACTGCGGGCCGCATACGCGGATCTCGCCCACGCCCAGGGTACGCAGCGCATGCAGGTCGGTGCGGGCCACGCGCGAGTGCTTCACGTCGCCGACAATCACCACCTTCAGCTTCGAGAAGTCCGGGCCCTTGGCCTGGCGCAGGGTCAGCATGTCCAGCAGGCCCTGGGTCGGGTGCGAGCTGCGGCCGTCGCCGGCATTGATCAGTGCGGTGCCCTCGCCCGCCGCTTCAGCCAGTGCGGCGACGGCGCCATCATCGGGGTGGCGCACCACGAAGCCGCGCACGCCCATCGCTTCCAGGTTGCGCAGCGTGTCGCAGGCGGTTTCGCCCTTGCGCGTGGACGAGGTCGAGGCATCGAAGTTCAGCACGTCGGCGCCCAGGCGCTGCGCGGCCAGCTGGAACGAGCTGCGGGTGCGGGTGGACGGTTCGAAGAACAGCGTGCATACCGCCGAACCGGCCAGCACGTGCCGCTTGTTGCCGACGCGGCCGACCGCGGCGTCGCGGATCTGCCCGGCGCGGTCGAGCAGCTGCAGCAGGGTTTCGCGCGGCAGCCCCTCAAGGGTCAACAGGTGGCGCAGGCGTCCGGAGGCATCGATTTGCTGGGCGGTCATGGCGGGAGTCGTGCAGTCAGGGAATGGGGGTGGCGTCGTCGGGAGACGACAGCCAGCGATCGATGATCACCGCCGCGGCCACGGCGTCGAGGGCGGCCGCATCGCGGCGGCGCTTGCGCCCTTCGGCGCGCTCGACGGCGAAGCGGCGGGCGGCCTCGACCGAGCTGGAACGCTCGTCGATCATCACCACCGGCAGCTTGAAGCGTTCCCGCAGCTGGCGGGCAAAGCCCTGCGCGCGCTTGCGGTTGGGCTGGTCCTGGCCGTCCAGGGTCAGCGGGTCGCCAACGACCAGGCCATCGGGCTTCCATTCCTTGAGCAGGCGTTCGATCGCCGCCCAGTCCGGCCCATTGCCGTGCACATCGACCACGGCCACTGCGCGTGCATGGGCGGCGAAGGCACTGCCGATGGCCACGCCGATACGCCGCGAACCCACATCGAAACCCAGAACCGTGCCGTCGCGGCGGATGGCCGGGGCAGCAGACACCGGTGCAGGGGCCGCCGGATCAGACATGGCCGCTGTAGTCGGTCAATCGGAACAGATCCACGCCGATGCGCGAGGCCGCGCCTTGCCAGCGCTGTTCCAGCGGCAGCTGGAACACCAGCTCGGCATCGGCCGGCACGGTCAGCCAGCTGTTCTCGGCCAGCTCGCTTTCCAGCTGCCCTGCGCCCCAGCCGGCGCAGCCGAGGGTGACCACGGCGTTGGCCGGGCCTTCGCCGCGCGCCATCGCTTCAAGGATGTCGCGCGAGGTGGTCAGGTACAGGCCCTCGCCCACGGTCAGGCTGGAATCCCATGCCCGTGCATCATCGTGGATGACGAAGCCGCGTTCGGGGTGCACCGGGCCGCCATTGAGCACCATGCGCGCCTGCAGGTCGCCGTCGCCGGTGGTGATGTCCATCTGTGCGAGCACCTCGCCCAGGGTGTATTCGGACGGCTGGTTGACCAGCACGCCCATCGCGCCGTTCTCGTCGTGCTGGCAGATCAGCGCGACGCTGCGGGCGAAGGTCGCGTCGAGCAGCGACGGCAGCGCGACGAGCAGGTGATCGGCAAGGGAGGTCGGCGTTACTGGCATGGCGCCATTCTAGCGGCTGGGCGCGCCGGGCGCCTCCACCCGGCGGTCACGGCGCGCATAATGGCCAGCCCGTACCGCAGGAATTCAACGTGTCCGGCTACTGCCTCATCGCACCGGGCCATCCGGTGCACGATTACTACCACGCCAACGAGTACGGCTTCCCGCAGCGCGACGAGCGCGAGCTGTTCGAACGGCTGGTGCTGGAAATCAACCAGGCCGGCCTGAGCTGGGAGACCATCCTGAAGAAGCGCGAAGGCTTCCGCGCGGCCTATGACGGCTTCGATGTGGACCGCGTGGCGGCCTATGCCGAGCAGGACATCGAACGGCTGCTGTCGGATGCGGGCATCATCCGCAACCGGCTGAAGGTGCTGGCGGCGATCCACAACGCGCAGGTGATCCAGCAGCTGCGGGCCAGCCATGGCAGCTTCGCCGGCTGGCTCGATGCCCACCACCCGCGCAGCAAGGCTGATTGGGTGAAGCTGTTCAAAAAGACCTTCCGCTTCACTGGCGGCGAGATCACCGGCGAGTTCCTGATGAGCCTGGGCTACCTGCCCGGTGCGCACGCCGCGGACTGCCCGGTGCATGCGCGGCTGCTGAAACTGTCGCCACCGTGGTTGCAGGCCTCCCGGTAGTGGGGGGGGGGGGGGGGGGG
>NZ_JASJSU010000055.1:9867-11687 GCF_030237045.1 Stenotrophomonas maltophilia group sp. Smal17 | reverse complement strand
GCAGCCTCGCCAGGCCACAGGTGTTGCCGGCCAGCGGCCGCCACTACCGTCGAATCGTCACACGCCCATGTAACGGCCGGGGCGGTGGTTGAACATCAGCACCAGGCTGAGCACCACCGCGCCGATGGCCGAATACAGCACCTTCGACGGCGACAGCACGAAGAACGCGGCCACCATCAGGCAGGCGTCGTAGGACATCTGCACCTTGCCCGCGCTCCAGCCGCGGGTGCGCTGCAGGTACACCGCCAGGATGCCGATGCCACCGAGGCTGGCACGGTGGCGGATGAAGAACAGGATGCCCAGGCCGGACAGCGCGCCACCGACGATGGCCGAGTACAGCGGGTGGATATGCGAGAAATCGATCCAGCGCGGCAGCAGGTCGGTCAGCACGCCGCAGGCGGTGACCGCGGCAAAGGTCTTCAGGGTGAATTCCCAGCCCATGCGGCGCAGCGCCACCCAGTAGAAGGGCAGATTGACCAGTACGAACACCACGCCGAAGTTCCAGTCCAGCGCGTAGTGCAGCAGGAAGGCCATGCCGGCCATGCCGCCGATCATCAGCCCACTCTTGGCGAAGATGGCCAGGCCCAGCGAGGCCACCATCGTGGCCAGCACCATGCCCTGCACGTCCTCGGCGATCGAGTGGCGCAGTGCTTTTTCGTCGGCGGTGGTGCCGGCACTGTCGGGCGGCGGGGTCAGCGGACCGGCGGTGACCAGGTGGCCGTCAGCGTCGTCGCACGGCGCGGGGCCATGGGATTCAAGGGACATGCGGGTGGGGGAACAACGGGTGGGGAGCGGTATTAGACACGATCTGCATGACAGTTGCAGATGAAATCGTTCAGCCACCTTCGCCCATTCAGGTTATTCCGGGCCCGCAACGGGCAACACGGCCAGCATGTCCTCGCCATCGTCATCCATCCCGGTCTCGACGAACCCGAAGCTGCCATAGAAGGCGCCAGCGACCGGATTGCGCGGGTTGTAGCAGATCTCGACCTCAGCCACGCCGGGCGTTGCCCGGATCTGCGCCAGCGCCAGTTCCAGCGCGCGGCGCCCGATGCCACGCCCCTGCCAGCGCTGATCGACCATGAAGCGCCAGATCGACGTCCGCTGCGGCGTCTCCGGCACCCACATGAAGAACCCCACCAGCTCGCCATCGGCCTGGATGGCACGGGCCTGGTAGCCGGGATTGAATGCTGCCTGCACCAGCGACCAGGTATTGCCGGCGACGAAGTCCTGCTGCGCCTCACTGACCTCGAGGTCGCACACGGCTTCGTAGTTGTCGACGGTGATCGCGTCCAGCGTGACCTGCATGGGGGCGTCCTGCCTGAGGATGGACGCCCAGTCTGCCCGAGCCTGGATGCCGTGTGGCGAGGCCCCACACGGCCGTTCAGCGCAGCGTTGCCTGCTCAGCCCTTGCGGGCCAGATGGTGCGCCACCAGCGCGTTGGCATGGCCATGGCCCAGCCCGTGCTCGCTCTTCAGGAAGCTGACCAGTTCCATGTGCTTCAGGCCCTTCTTGCCCGCCAGCAACCCGAACCAGTGTGCTACCGGCTGGCCGTAGGTCTTCTCGATGGAGGGGAAATACGAGGCCGGGCCTTTCGGCGTGGTGTCAGTGCTCATGTGCTGCTCCCGTTGAAAGTCATTCATTCGACGAACCACAGACGTGGAAATCGACATCCCCAAATATCCGACCCCGTGTCGACCAACGGTCGGCACCTACCACCAGCAGCAGGTTCCAACAGCTCGCGGGAAACTGTCGAAGGCGGGGTGGGGGGGGGGGGGGGGGGGGGGGGGGGGGGGGGGGGGGGGGGGGGGGGGGGGGGG
>NZ_JASJSU010000055.1:0-9857 GCF_030237045.1 Stenotrophomonas maltophilia group sp. Smal17 | reverse complement strand
GATGGCGCGACCGAGGCTACATGGACGTACTTGCGCCGTCCCCCGCAACCTGAGCCACCCCGCCTCCCGCAGGAAGCCCGATTTTGAAGTTGACGTTGCCGTTGTTTCGGCAGGTGCCGGGCGCAGCCCGGCCGTATCATCCCCTCATGTCCCGTGAAAACCTCAACGACCTGCAGGCCTTCGTCCACGTCGCCCGCGCGGGCAGCTTCACCAAGGCCGCCGCCCAGCTCGGCGTCTCCCAGTCCGCCCTCAGTCATGCCATGCGCGGCCTGGAACAGCGCCTGGGTGTGCGCCTGCTGACCCGCACCACCCGCAGCGTGTCCACCACCGAGGCCGGCGCCCGCCTGCTGGAAACGCTCGCCCCGCGCCTGGCCGAGATCGAGGACGGGCTGGCCGCACTGGCCGAGTACCGCGAACGCCCGGCCGGCACCATCCGCATCAATGCCACCGGCCATGCCGCCGAGTACATCGCCTGGCCGCGGCTGGCACCGTTGCTGCAGCAGTATCCGGAGCTGAAGGTGGAACTGGCCGCCGACTACGGGCTGGCCGACATCGTTGCCGAGCGCTACGACATCGGCATCCGCCTGGGTGAGCGCCTGGCCCGCGACATGGTCGCGGTGCCGATCAGCCCGCCGCTGCGCATGCGCGTGGTCGGTGCGCCCGCCTACTTCCGCCAGCACGTGGTACCACGGCATCCGCACGACCTGGCCGGGCACAACTGCGTGACCCTGCGCCTGCCCACGCATGGCGGGCTGATGCCGTGGGACTTCGGCCAGGACGGCACCGAGCTGAGCGTGCGCGTTGGCGGGCAATGGACCTTCAACACCATGGGCATGACCCGCGCCGCCGCGCTGGCCGGCAGCGGCCTGGCCTGGCTGCCGGAAGACCAGGTGCAGCCGATGCTGGACGATGGTCGCCTGCAATCCGTGCTGGACGACTGGTGCCCGCATTTCGATGGCTACTACGCGTATTACCCGTCGCGCCGCCACGTCACCGTGGCGATGCGCACGGTGCTTGATGCATTGCGCGGGCCGATGGGGTATTGAGGAGTGCGGACCAACGGTCCGCACCCACCACCAACCGTCCGCACCCACCACCAACGGCCCGCACCCACCTGGTGATCAGCCCTTGGCCTGCGCGGCGCGCTGCGCGTTGTAGCGCTCGCCGACGATCGACACTTCGTCCAGCGCCTGTGCGATGCGCTGCAGCTCCTCCGGCGCCAGCTGCAGTGCGGCCGCCCCCTGGTTCTCGTCCAGGCGGTGAACCTTGGTGGTGCCCGGAATCGGCACGATCCACGGCGCCTGCGCCAGCAGCCAGGCCAGCGCCACCTGCGCCGGTGTGGCGCCCCGTGCCGCGGCAATCGTGCTGATGCGATCGACCAGCGCCTGGTTGGCCCGGCGTGCTTCCACCTCGAAACGCGGCACGGTGTTGCGGAAGTCGTTGGCATCGAAAGTGGTCTCGGCGTTGATCGCGCCGGTCAGGAAGCCACGGCCCAGCGGGCTGAATGGCACGAAGCCAATGCCCAGTTCCTGCAGGGTAGGCAGCAGTTCGCGTTCCGGTTCACGCCACCACAGCGAGTACTCGCTCTGCACGGCAGTGACCGGCTGCACCGCATGCGCGCGGCGCACGGTGGCGGCACTGGCCTCGGACAGGCCGAAGTGGCCGACCTTGCCTTCGGCGATCAGGTCACGCACGGTGCCCGCCACATCCTCGATCGGCACGTTCGGATCGACGCGGTGCTGGTAGAACAGATCGATATGGTCGGTACGCAGGCGCTTGAGGCTGGCCTCGGCCACCGCACGGATGTTCTCCGGGCGGCTGTCCAGGCCGGTATCGACACGCGCATCCTTGAAGCCGAACTTGGTGGCGATCACCAGCCTGTCGCGGTACGGCGCCAACGCCTCCCCGAGCAGATCTTCATTGGTGTACGGGCCGTACACCTCGGCGGTGTCGAAGAAGGTCACGCCACGTTCAACGGCGGCCTGCAGCAGGGCGATGCCCTGGCTGCGCTCGACCGGCTGGCCATAGCCATGGCTCAGGCCCATGCAACCCAGGCCCAGGGCGGAAACCTTCAGGCCGCTGCGGCCGAGTTCACGTGTCTGCATCGTCGTGCTCCATAGGGGGAGCGCTGACGATACGCCTGCACGGGCGCAGGATTGAACCGACGGGATGGCAGTCGGTCATGACTGGAATTCATCAATCGCCAGCGCGCCCGGTAGAGTCGAGCTTGCTCGACTGCGCTCGTAGAGTCGAGCTTGCTCGACTGCGCTCGTAGAGTCGAGCTTGCTCGACTGTTCCTGTAGTCGAGCAAGCTCGACTCTACAGATCGTTGGGTCACCGGATCTCGGAGATCTCCACGCCATCCAGCCCCTGCGACAGGGTGCGCGCGTCGCCGCCCTGGCTGAGCTTGATGCGCAGGCGCACTTCGTTCTGCGAATCGGCGTAGCGCAGTGCGTCCTCGTAGCTGATCTCGCCGGCCTGGTACAGCTCGAACAGGCTCTGGTCGAAGGTCTTCATGCCCAGCTGGACCGAATCCTTCATCACTTCCTTCAGCTTGTGGATCTCGCCGTCGCGGATGTAGTCCTGCACCAGCGGCGTGCCCAGCAGGATCTCCATCGCCACCTTGCGCGAGCGGCCATCGGGCGAAGGAATCAGCTGCTGCGCGACCACGCCCTTGAGGTTCAGCGACAGGTCCATCAGCAACTGGTTGCGGCGGTCTTCCGGGAAGAAGTTGACGATGCGGTCCATCGCCTGGTTGGCGTTGTTGGCATGCAGGGTGCACAGCACCAGGTGGCCGGTTTCGGCAAACGCGATGGCGTGGTCCATGCCTTCGCGGGTACGCACCTCGCCGATCATGATCACGTCCGGCGCCTGGCGCAGGGTGTTCTTCAGCGCCGCTTCCCAGCTGTCGGTATCGATGCCGACCTCGCGCTGGGTGATGATGCAGCCCTCGTGCTTGTGCACGAATTCGATCGGGTCTTCGATGGTGATGATGTGGCCGGTCGAGTTCTGGTTGCGGTAACCGATCATCGCTGCCAGCGAGGTCGATTTACCGGTACCGGTAGCGCCGACGAACAGGATGATGCCGCGCTTGGTCATCGCCAGCGTCTTGATGATCGGCGGCAGGCTCAGCTCTTCCACAGTCGGAATGCGCGTCTCGATGCGGCGCAGCACCATGCCGACCTGGTTGCGCTGGTAGAAGCAGCTGACGCGGAAGCGGCCGACACCGGACAGGCCGATGGCGAAGTTGCATTCGTGGGTCTTCTCGAATTCCTCGCGCTGCGCCGGGGTCATCACGTTGAGCACCAGGTCGCGGCTCTGCTGCGGCGTGAGCGGGGTCTGGGTGATCGGCGAGATCTTGCCGTTGACCTTCATCGCCGGCGGCATGCCGGCGGTGATGAACAGGTCCGAGGCGCGCTGGTGCGCCATCAGCTTGAGGAACGAAGTGAAATCGATGGTGGTCGCGGTGGTGTTCACGGCGGGCTCCCAATGGGGCATGTACCAGGAAACGGTCGATGGAGGAAACGGCACGGAACGGCGGCGCCGTGGCGCACGCCGCCCCGTTGCTGCCTCGCCTTACTCGAACAGGCGCTTGTCCTTGGCGTAGTCGCGGGCCTGGTTGCGGGTGATCAGGCTGCGCTTGACCAGGTCCTGCAGGTGCTGGTCCAGGGTCATCATGCCGTACTGCTGGCCAGTCTGGATGGCCGAGTACATCTGCGCGACCTTGTCCTCGCGGATCAGGTTGCGGATGGCCGGGGTGCCGACCATGATTTCCCAGGCTGCGGTACGACCGCCGCCCACCTTCTTCAGCAGCGCCTGCGAGATCACCGCACGCAGCGACTCGGACAGCATCGAGCGCACCATCGGCTTTTCGCCGGCCGGGAACACGTCGATGATGCGGTCGATGGTCTTGGCCGCCGAACTGGTATGCAGGGTGCCGAACACCAGGTGGCCGGTTTCCGCCGCGGTCAGCGCCAGGCGGATGGTTTCCAGGTCGCGCAGTTCGCCGACCAGGATGATGTCCGGGTCCTCACGCAGCGCCGAGCGCAGCGCTTCGTTGAAGCCATGCGTGTCGCGGTGCACTTCGCGCTGGTTGATCAGGCACTTCTGCGAGGTGTGCACGAATTCGATCGGATCCTCGACGGTGAGGATGTGGCCGTATTCGTTCTTGTTGATGTAGTCGATCATCGCCGCCAGCGTGGTCGACTTGCCCGAGCCGGTCGGGCCGGTCACCAGGATCAGGCCCTGCGGCTGCTGGATCACCTCGCGGAACAGCGGCGGGCAGGCCAGGTCTTCCAGGGTCAGCACTTCGGACGGAATGGTACGGAACACCGCACCGGCGCCGCGGTTCTGGTTGAACGCATTCACACGGAAGCGCGCCAGCGACGGAATCTCGAAGGAGAAGTCCACTTCGAGGAATTCCTCGTAATCGCGGCGCTGCTTGTCGGACATGATGTCGTACACCAGCGCGTGGACCTGCTTGTGGTCCAGGGCTGGGATGTTGATCCGGCGCACGTCGCCGTCCACGCGGATCATCGGCGGCAGGCCTGCGGACAGGTGCAGGTCGGACGCTTTGTTCTTTACGGAAAACGCCAACAGCTCGGCGATATCCATGAGCGGCTACTCCCCAATAACGGCTTCGACTGGAAGGATCTTTCCCCGGGCGGCAGTATAGCCTCCTGATTCAACGGAACGCGTTACGTGGCCACTCCCCTGCCCCAGATCCTGAGCAACCTGCATGCGGCCGCCGAGGCCGCTGGCAGGCCCGACCCACGCCTGCTGGCGGTGTCCAAGACCCAGCCGGCCGAGGCCGTGGCTGCGCTGGCCGCGCAGGGCCAGCATGCCTTCGGCGAGAACTACGTGCAGGAAGCGCTGGCCAAGATGCAGGCGCTGCAACACCTGGCGCTGGAATGGCACCTGATCGGCCACCTGCAGTCGAACAAGGCCGATGCCGTGGCCAGCCATTTCGACTGGGTGCAGAGCGTGGACCGGCGCAAGCTGGTGACCGCGCTGGCCCGCCATCGCCCTGCAGCGCGAGGGCCGCTGAACGTGCTGATCCAGGTCAACATCGACGATGAATCCAGCAAGCACGGCTGCGCGCCGGAAGAGGTCGATGCACTGGCTGCGGCGATTGCCGCCGAACCCGGGCTGCGCCTGCGCGGCCTGATGGCGATTCCCGCACCGTGGCCCGAAGCGGAGCGCCGTCGGGATGCATTCGTGCGCATGCGCACACTTTTCCAGTCGCTGGCGGCCCAGCACGCGCAGGTCGACACCCTGTCGATGGGCATGAGCGGCGATTACGCCGACGCCATCGCCGAGGGCGCCACCCTGGTGCGCATCGGTACCGCCCTGTTCGGCGCGCGTCCGCGCCCGGCCTGACTTTCCAAGGAGACTTCCATGGCAGCTGATTCCATCACCTTCATCGGCGGCGGCAACATGGCCCGCAGCCTGATTGCCGGCCTGATCCGCCAGGGCGTGCCCGCCGCGCACATCCACGTGGCCGAACCGGTGGCCGCACTGCGCCAGGCGCTGGCCGCCGACTTCGGCGTGCAGGTGCATGACAACGCCGCCGATGCCGCCGCGCAGGGCCGCACCTGGCTGCTGGCGGTGAAGCCGCAGGTGCTGCGCGATGTGTGCCAGTCGCTGCAGGCACTGGCACAGGCACACCGCCCGCTGGTGGTGTCGATCGCTGCAGGCATCACCAGCGCGCAGCTGGAGCGCTGGCTGGGCGGCGATCTGGCAGTCGTGCGTGCGATGCCCAACACGCCGGCCCTGCTCGGTGCCGGCGTGACCGGCCTGTACGCGACGCCGTCGGTGGATGCGCAGCAGCACGCGCGCGCGGAACAGGTACTGGCCAGTGCCGGGCGCACGGTGTGGATCGACAGCGAAACGCTGATGGATTCGGTCACCGCCGTTTCAGGCAGCGGGCCGGCCTATGTGTTCCTGCTGGCCGAAGCGATGGAAGCGGCCGGCATCGCGCAAGGCCTGCCGGCCGATGCCGCGCGTGCGCTGGTGGTACAGACCCTGCTGGGGGCATCGCGCATGCTGGATGAAGCCGGCGAAAGCCCGGCCGAACTGCGCCGCCGCGTGACTTCGCCGAACGGCACCACCCAGGCGGCGATCGAGAGCTTCCAGGCTGGGGGGTTCGAGGCGCTGGTGGACAAGGCGCTGCGCGCCGCGCAGGTGCGCGGGCAGGAACTGTCTGCGGCGAATGATTGATCTCGATGTGTGCCGACCAACGGTCGGCACCCACCGTCATGATTGCCCCAATGTGGCCATGACGAAATCGACGAAGCACTGCAACCGTGGGCGCGGCCTGCGGTCAGGCAGATAGATCAGGTGCATCGGCCGCGGTTCGGGCAGGTAGTCGCGCAGCAGCGGCTTCAATCGCCCGGCCGCGATTTCACCCGCCAGCAGTGCCGTCGGCTGCAGCACCAGCCCCGCACCGGCCACGGCGGCTTCGCGCAGTGCAACGCCATCGTTGCAGGTCAACCGCGCTTCCCAGTCCACCTGTTCGCCGTTGGCCAGCTGCCAGCCATGGCCGCCACGCCAGGCCAGGTGGCTCAGGCAGTCATGCCCTTGCAGATCCGCCGGCGTGCGTGGCGTGCCACGCCGGCGCAGGTACGACGGCGCGGCGCACAGGCTCATTGCATACGGCGGCAACGGCCGTGCCACCACCTCCTGCGACGGTAGCGGCCCGACCCGGATCGCCACATCGAATCCATCCTCGATCAGGTCCACGCGGCGGTTGCTCAGGTCCAGCTCGATGTTCAATTGTGGCTGCGCACGCAGCAGGGCAGCCAGCCGTGGCGCCAGCACGCAGCTGCCCCAGGTGCTCGGCGCGCTGACCCGCAGCAGGCCACGTGGCTGCACCTGCAGGCCCGCCACATCGGCTTCGGCCTGCTGCACCTGTTCCAGCACCTGCCGGCACCCGGCCAGGTAGGCGCTGCCGGCTTCGGTCAGGCGCTGGCGGCGGGTGTTCCGTTGCAGCAGCGCAGTGCCCAGGTGCGCCTCCAGCTGCTGGATGTACTTGCCGACCATCACCGCCGACACCTGCAATTGTTCAGCGGCGCCGGCAAAGCTGCCGCGCTCGGCCACGGCGACGAAGGCCTGCATGCAGCGAAGCGTATCCATTACTAACCTCAGATTAGGAATCTGCGAAGCATACGCCACTTACCTAACCATGCCATGAGCGCGCAGACTTCACTCATTCCCCCTCTCGCAAGGAACGGCCATGAAGATCCTCCTCGTCGGTGCCAGCGGCACCCTCGGCCAGGCGGTCGCCCGCCAGCTCGGCCAGCAGCACCAGATCCTCGCCGCCGGCCGCCACAGCGGCGAACTGCGGGTCGACCTGACCGACGACGCCAGCGTCGCCGAACTGTTCGCCCGCACCGGCCCGGTCGATGCGGTGATCTCCACCGCCGGCAAGCTGTACTTCGGCCCGCTGCAGGAGATGACACCCGAGCAGTTCAACATCGGCCTGCAGGACAAGCTGCTGGGCCAGGTGCGGCTCGCCCTGGCCGCGCAGCACCACCTGAACGCCGGTGGTTCGATCACCCTGACCAGCGGCATCGTCAGCGCACAGCCGATCCGCGACGGTGCCAACGCGACCTCGGTGAACGCCGCGCTGGAAGGCTTCGTGCGCGCAGCGGCGCTGGAGCTGCTGCCGCGCGGCCTGCGCATCAACGTGGTCAGCCCGAACGTACTGATTGAATCGATGGCGGCCTACGGCCCCTACTTCCCCGGCTTCGAAGCGGTGAGCGCACAACGCGCGGCACTGGCCTTCCAGCGCGCGGTCGAAGGCATCCAGAGCGGTGAGACCCTCACCGTCTGGTAAAGAAAAAGGGGACGGAGGGGATTAAGTCGTTTCCCGCACATAAGGGGCAATAGCGACTTAATCCCCTCCGTCCCCTTTTTCTTCATTCCCAGCGCATCGGGCCGTCGCCGCGTTCGCCGAGGATGTCTTCCGGGTTGGCCAGGCGGCAGCGCTTCAGCGACAGGCAGCCGCAGCCGATGCAGCCGGTCAGTTCGTCGCGCAGCAGCTGCAGCATGTGGATGCGCGCTTCCAGCTCGGTGCGCCAGCGCGCCGACAGCTTGGCCCAGTCGGCCTTGGTCGGCGCACGCCCCTCGGGCAGGCTCTCGAAGGCACGGCCCACCGCTTCCAGTGGCATGCCCACGCGCTGTGCCACGCGGATCACCGCCAGCCGGCGCAGCACGTCACGGCTGTAGCGGCGCTGGTTGCCGGAGGTGCGCAGGCTGCTGATCAGCCCCTTGCGCTCGTAGAAGTGCAGCGCGGAAACCGCTACGCCACTGCGCTGGGAGACTTCACCAACGCTCAGTTCCTGGGACGCCATCACTTGACCTCAACTACGGTTGAGGTGTCATGCTGCTATCTTCGCCGCCGGTTGACAAGCGCGGCCCGCAGCCCATCTGTATGACTACCATGCTCTCCCCTGCCGATACCCCTGTGCCGGCCGATACTTCGATCCTGTCCGCCCGCTACCGCGCCACCACCATCGGCATGGTCGCGCTGGTCGCGCTGCACGCCTTCGAGGCGCTGGCCGTGGCTGCCGCGATGCCCACCGTGGCCGAAGCGCTCGATGGCCTGCGCCTGTATGCGCTGGCGTTTGGCGGCACCCTGGCCACCAGTGTGATCGGCATGACCCTGGCCGGGCGCTGGGCCGATCGCCACGGACCGGCGCGACCGCTGTTGTACGGCCTGGCCTGCTTCGTACTGGGCCTGCTGCTGGCCGGTTTCGCGATGCGCATGGGCATGCTGGTTGCCGGGCGCCTGCTGCAGGGGCTGGGTGCAGGCGCGATCTCGGTTTCGCTGTATGTGATGGTCGGCCGCAGCTACCCCGAGCACCTGCGGCCGAAGGTGTTTGCGGCCTTCTCCGCAGGCTGGGTGGTGCCGTCGATGATCGGCCCGGCGTTGAGCGGCCTGATCGTGCAGCATCTGGGCTGGCGCTGGGTGTTCCTGGCGGTGCCGCTGCTGGCGGTTCCTGCCGCCCTGCTGCTGCGCCCGGCACTGGCGCGCATGCAGTCCACCGCAGTCGGCGACCGCGACGATGGACGTGGCAACGTGGTGCGTTGGGCCAGCGGGGCCTCGCTGGCTGCGCTGCTGTTGTATTTCGGCGGCCAGCAGCAGGGCCTGCCGGCGCTGCTCTGCATCGGCGCGGCGATGCTGGCGCTGCTGTTCTGCGTGCACCGCCTGCTTCCGACCGGAACGCTGGTGCTGCGCCGTGGCCTGCCCAGTGTGATCGCACTGCGTGGCATCGCCGCTGCGGCCTTCTTCGCCTGCGAGGCCTATCTGCCGTTGCTGCTGCAGCGCGAACGCGGGCTCTCGCCCAGCTGGGCCGGCGCGGTGCTCAGCCTCGGCGCGCTGGGCTGGTTCGCCGGCTCATGGCTGCAGGGCCACCAGCAGCGCGGCTGGTCACGCCAGCAGCTGCTGCGCGTGGGCACGGCGATGATGACGGTCGGCATCGTCGCCACCCTGGCGGTGCTGTTCAACCCCGTGCCACTGCCGGTGGCGCTGGTCGGCTGGGCCCTGACCGGCTTCGGGATGGGCATGATCTACGCCAGCCTGTCGGTGCTGACGCTTTCGCTGTCGGCGCCGCATGAGCAGGGCGCCAACACCTCGGCCCTGCAACTGAGCGAGGCGTTGTCGGTGACCACCGCGCTGGCGGTGTCCGGTGCGCTGTTCGCCCTGTTCGTGGAAACCGCGCCGCACACCGGTTATGTCCTGTGCCTGGCGACCACCTGCGGCTTGGCGGTGCTGGCGACGGTGATCGCACGGCGGGTGTAGGCCACCGGGATTCCGGTAGTGCCGGCCGCTGGCCGGCAACCTCCACGCACAC
>NZ_JASJSU010000054.1:16794-26458 GCF_030237045.1 Stenotrophomonas maltophilia group sp. Smal17 | reverse complement strand
TGCTTCATGCCTTTCGCGACCAACCGACCCGCCACGAGGGGCTCAGCCGTTGGCCGAAATCCTCACAGTTCCGAACGAATCCGCTCGCGCAGCGCCTGCAGATCCTTGGCAAACGCATCGATACCGGTCGCCAGCTTCTCGGTCGCCATCGGATCGGCGGCCAGGTCGGCGGCGAACTTCGCTGCGTCGATCGGGGTCACCGCTGCGCCGTCGGCGGCACCGGCCACCAGCTTGCGCGGCAGCTCGCCATGGTCGGCGTCCAGCTTCTCCAGCAGGTCCGGCGAAATGGTCAGGCGGTCGCAGCCGGCCAGCGCTTCGATCTGCGCGGTCGAACGGAACGAGGCGCCCATCACCACCGTCGGCGAACCGCGGCGCTTGAACTCGGCATACACGCCGCGCACGAACTTCACGCCCGGGTCTTCGTCGATGCTGGCCGGGGTCTGGCCATTGGCCACGTACCAGTCCAGGATGCGACCGACGAACGGCGAGATCAGGAACGCGCCGGCTTCGCTGCAGGCCAGCGCCTGGGTCGGGTTGAAGATCAGGGTCAGGTTGCAGTCGATGCCCTCGGCCTGCAGGATGCGCGCGGCTTCCACGCCTTCCCAGGTCGCAGCGATCTTGATCAGGATCTTCTCGCGCGGCACGCCGGCATCGGCGTACATCTGGATGAACTGGCGGGCCTTGGCTACGGTCGCGGTGGTGTCGTGGGCCTGGTCGGCGTCCACTTCGGTGGACACGCGGCCCGGCACCAGCGTGCTCAGCAGCGCGCCGACGCCGATGGTCAGGCGGTCGGCCACGGCGTGCACCACGGCTTCGCGGTCACCGCTCTGCTGGCGGCCCCAGGCCAGTTCGCGTTCGATCAGTTCGGCGTAGACCGGCAGGTCCAGCGCCTTCTTCACCAGGGTCGGGTTGGTGGTGCAATCCACCGGCTGCAGGCGCTTGATCGCGTCGTAGTCACCGGTATCGGCAACGACCACGGACAGTTCGCGCAGCTGGGACAGTTTGGACGGGGTACTCATTACGGCTCCTGGTGCAGGGGGATCGAATCGCGCGCGGTGCGCAGCGGTAATCAGGGGCGGTCGTTGTGGACCGCGGTCACGCGCAGGCGCAGCTTGCGGCCGCCGGGCGCATTCCAGTCGATGCTCTGGCCGATGGCCAGGCCGAGCAGGGCACTGCCGACCGGGGCCAGCACGGAAACCTTGCCTTCATCGACGTTGGCTTCGCGGGGGAAGACCAGGGTCAGGACGTGTTTTTCGCCCGACACTTCATCTTCGCACTCCACGCGCGAATGCATCATGACGATGCCTTCGGGAATCTGGTCCGGCGCCAGCACGGTGGCCCGGTTGAGTTCTTCAGCAAGCGCGAGCGCGGCAGGCGTCTGGCTCAGCGCAGGGGAGTCGAGCATGGCCTCCAGGCGGTCCATGTCGAAGGTGGAAACAGTGATCGACGGCGGCAGGCCGCTGGCGGTGTTCATGGTGACGCTCCTTGGTTGAAAACCATGCAAAAGGCGGCACCCGCTGGCGCCGCCTGTCTGTATTGTGGGGACAAATGCGACCGGAATCGACTCCTGCCGATTCCGGGCCGAGGCTGTGGGGGCTCAGCCGTTCAGCGCGGGGCCGGGCAGGGCATTGGCGTCGTCGCCGACGGCATTCACCGCGTCGAGCGTGAACAGTGCATGCGGCAGCCGCTTGAACTGGTCGGCCAGCTCCATCAGGAAGCCGTTCATGGCCGAGCTGCGGCGCCAGATCATGGCGATGCGTCGGCTCGGACGACCTTCGCCGGTGAAGTCGAGCAGGCGGATGTTGTTCGAGCGCGGCACCGGCGGCTGCACCGACAGGCTGGGAAGCAGGGTGATGCCGACGTCGGCGGCGACCATCTGCCGCAGGGTTTCCAGGCTGGTGGCGCGGAACTCGGACTTCTCGTTGGCGCCGAACAGGCGGCACACTTCCAGCGCCTGGTCGCGCAGGCAATGGCCGTCTTCCAGCAGCAGCAGCTTCTGCGTGGCCAGCTCCTGCACGTCCAGGTGTTCGCGGCGGGCCAGCGGATGGCGCCCGGACACGGCCAGCAGGAACGGCTCCTCGAACAGGAACTCGGCATGCAGCTGGTCGTCGATCACCGGCAGCGCCAGCAGCGCGGCATCGAGCTTGCCTTCGCGCAGACGGTCCAGCAGCACGTCGCTCTTTTCCTCGACGAGCAGCAACTCCAGCTCCGGGAAGCGTTCGCGGATGCGGGGGATCACATGCGGCAGCAGGTACGGGCCCAGGGTCGGGAAGATCCCCAGGCGCACCGTACCGGCTTCCGGATCGCGGCTGCGTCGCGCCGCTTCCTTCAGTTGCTCCACTTCGGACACGATCACCCGTGCCCGCGCGGCGGCTTCCTGCCCGGCCGGGGTCAGCATCACCTTGCGCGGCGCGCGTTCCACCAGCGGCAGGCCCAGCTCTTCTTCCAGCTTGCGGATCTGCGTCGACAGCGTGGGCTGGCTGACGAAGCAGGAGGCGGCAGCCCGGCCGAAATGCTTGTGGTCGGCCAGGGCTACCAGGTACTTCAGATCACGTAGGTTCATCCTTACACCCCAGGGGTAACGGACCGGCTGACGGCATGGTTACCCGACAGGCAGACAATGTTCCCGGTGATCTGGGAACGGTGGATCAGGCCGCTTCAGCAACGGCACCGCTGCTGTTGCTCACCGACGAGCGGATCAGGTGATCGAACGCGCTCAGTGCGGCGGTCGAGCCAGCGCCCATGGCGATGATGATCTGCTTGTAGGGTACCGTGGTGCAATCGCCTGCGGCGAACACGCCCGGCAGGTTGGTTTGGCCACGGTCATCGATGACGATCTCGCCGCGCGGCGAAAGTGCCACGGTGTCCTTCAGCCATTCGGTGTTGGGCAGCAGGCCGATCTGCACGAAGATGCCTTCCAGCTCGACGCGGTGGGCATCGCCGCCGACGCGGTCCTTGTAGACCAGGCCGGTGACCCGGCTGCCGTCGCCCAGCACTTCGGTGGTCTGCGCGCTGGTCAGCACGGTCACGTTGCCCAGGCTGCGCAGCTTCTTCTGCAGCACTTCATCGGCGCGCAGGCTGGAATCGAATTCCAGCAGGGTTACATGCGACACGATGCCGGCCAGATCGATGGCCGCCTCGACGCCGGAGTTGCCGCCGCCGATCACCGCCACGCGCTTGCCCTTGAACAACGGGCCATCGCAATGCGGGCAGTAGGCCACGCCCTTGTTGCGGTACTGGTCTTCGCCCGGCACGTTCATCTGCCGCCAGCGCGCGCCGGTGGACAGGATCACCGAACGCGACTTCAGCACCGCGCCGTTCTCCAGCTGCACCTGCACCAGGCCGTCTTCGCCGGCCGGCACCAGAGCGCTGGCACGCTGCAGGTTCATGATGTCCACGTCGTACTCGCGCACGTGCTGTTCCAGCGCCGTGGCCAGCTTCGGGCCTTCGGTCTCCTTCACCGAGATGAAGTTCTCGATCGCCATGGTGTCCAGCACCTGGCCACCGAAACGCTCGGCGGCGATACCGGTGCGGATGCCCTTGCGCGCGGCGTAGATCGCCGCAGCGGCGCCGGCCGGGCCACCACCGACCACCAGCACGTCGAAGGCATCCTTGGCGGCGATTTTCTCGGCATCGCGCTTGCTGGCATTGGTGTCCAGCTTGGCGACGATCTGCTCCAGGGTCATGCGGCCTTGGTCGAACACTTCACCGTTGAGGTACACCGTCGGCACCGACATGATCTCGCGCTTCTCGACTTCGTCCTGGAACAGGGCGCCATCGATGGCCACGTGCTGGATGCGCGGGTTGAGCACGGCGGCCAGGTTCAGCGCCTGCACCACGTCCGGGCAGTTCTGGCAGGACAGCGAGAAGTAGGTTTCGAACTTGAAGTCGCCCTCCAGGTTCTGCACCTGCTCGATCAGCTCGGCGGTGGCCTTGGACGGGTGGCCGCCGACCTGCAGCAGCGCCAGCACCAGCGAGGTGAACTCGTGGCCCATCGGCAGGCCGGCGAAGGTCAGGTGGATGTCCTGGCCCGGGGTGCCGAGGTCGAAGGACGGCACGCGGCCCTGGCCGTCGCGCAGCACCTGCAGCGAGATCTTGTCCGACAGGCTTTCCAGGGTCTGCAGCAGTTCCAGCATCTCCTGCGACTTGGCGCCGTCGTCGGCGTGCGCGGTGATCTGGATCGGGCGGGTCACGCGCTCCAGATAGGTCTTCAGCTGCGACTGCAGGTTGGCGTCCAACATCGGGTCATCTCCTGGCTTCAGGCAAACAGGGGGCGTGGCACCGCTGTAGAAGGTAGCGGACCAGCAGGGGGTAGGGGTGAACCCAAGACAGCGACCGTGGAAGGGGCTGGCTGGCCAAGGCGGGCGAGCGTTGGCTGTCTTGGGTTCACCCCCACGCCGGCGGGGGGACCGGCACGGGGATGAGGGGCGCGCCGTGGCGTGGGGCCACGGCAGGCCGGTACTGCCTTAGATCTTGCCGACCAGGTCCAGCGACGGGGTCAGGGTCTTCTCGCCTTCCTTCCACTTCGCCGGGCACACCTGGTTCGGGTTGGCGGCGGTGAACTGGGCAGCCTTCAGCTTGCGCAGGGTCTCGGAGACGTCACGGGCGATCTCGTTGGAGTGGATCTCCAGGGTCTTGATCACGCCTTCCGGGTTGATGATGAAGGTGCCGCGCAGGGCCAGGCCTTCTTCCGGAATGTGCACGCCAAAGGCGTTGGTCAGCTGGTGGGTCGGGTCGCCGACCAGCGGGAACTGGGCCTTGCCGACGGCCGGCGAGGTTTCGTGCCACACCTTGTGCGAGAAGTGGGTGTCGGTGGTGACGATGTAGACCTCGGCGCCGGCCTTCTTGAACTCGGCGTAATGGTCAGCGGCGTCTTCGATCTCGGTCGGGCAGTTGAAGGTGAAGGCGGCCGGCATGAAGATCAGGACCGACCACTGGCCCTTCAGGGTGCTGTCGGAAACCTTGATGAACTCGCCATTCAGGTAAGCATTGGCTTCGAACGGCTGGATCTGGGTGTTGATCAGGGACATCGTTATTCCTCTGGGTGAAGGGGAGTGGGTGAATCGACAGGAGCTAGGTTACCGACTCGCTGGCGATAAGAACAATCCATTGATTGCATCTATTTGATAGATGTAGTCTATCAAAATGCACTGAGCAGGCACTGAATCCGGCTGCCTCCGTCCTGCAACTGCCTGTGTGACAAGGAAAATCTTCCCTGGAGGGTGAAGACGGCCGATAGCCCTTCCTTATCCCGTCCGCCAGAACCTGAACGGATTCCCGCCTTTTGTAGCGTCGAGCCTGCTCGACCATGGGCAGGGAGCAGTCGAGCAAGCTCGACTCTACAATTGCGGCATGTCCGTCAAAACCGAACCCTCCCTGCGCCAGGTCGTGGCCGAGGCCAGTGCCCGCCTGGGCGGCATCGAGGCCCGCCACGAGGCCGAACTGCTGCTGCTGCACGTGCTGGAGCGCCCGCGCAGCTGGCTGTTCGCACACGCTACCGACCCGCTGCCCGCCGCTGAACTCGCCACCTTCGAAACGCTGCTGGCGCGTCGCGTGGCCGGCGAGCCTGTGGCCTACCTGACCGGTCGCCGCGGTTTCTGGACGCTGGACCTGGAGGTCGACCCGGCCACGCTGATTCCGCGCCCGGAAACCGAACTGCTGGTGGAACTGGCACTGGATCGCCTTCCACTGGGCCGCCCGCTGCAGCTGGCCGACCTCGGTACCGGCAGCGGCGCGATCGCGCTGGCGCTGGCCAGCGAACGGCCGCAGGCGCAGGTACTGGCCACCGATGCCAGCGTGGGTGCGCTGGCCGTAGCCACGCGCAACGCCGCGCGCCATGAACTGCACAACGTGCGCTTCGCCGAGGGCGGGCATGACTGGTACGCGCCGCTGCAGGCCGCGCGCTTCGATCTGATCGCCAGCAACCCGCCGTACATCGCCAGCGACGATCCGCATCTGCAGCAGGGCGACCTGCGCTTCGAACCGGCTACCGCGCTGGCCTCCGGCGTGGATGGCCTGGATGACATCCGCCGCATCGTCGACGGTGGCCAGGCGCACCTGCTGCCCGGGGGCTGGCTGCTGATCGAACACGGGTGGGACCAGGGCGAAGCGATCCGCGCGCTGTTCGAGGCGGCGCGTTTCGCCGACGTGCAGACCGTGCAGGACCTGGAGCAGCGCGACCGCATCACCCTCGGCCGGCGACCGGCCTAGAATGGGGGTTCTCCTGCCCCGGCAGGGCATCACCCTGGAGCTGCAAGCATGCGTACGCTGTACCCCGCCATCACCCCTTACGACGTCGGCACCCTGAAGGTCGACGACCGCCACACGCTGTACTTCGAACAGTGCGGCAACCCGGACGGCAAGCCGGTGGTGATGCTGCACGGTGGTCCGGGCGGCGGCTGCAGCGACAAGATGCGCCAGTTCCACGACCCGTCCAAGTACCGCATCATCCTGTTCGACCAGCGCGGCGCCGGCCGTTCCACCCCACACGCCGATCTTGTGGACAACACCACCTGGGACCTGGTTGCCGATATCGAAAAACTGCGCGAGCACCTGAAGGTCGATCGCTGGCAGGTGTTCGGTGGCAGCTGGGGCTCGACCCTGGCCCTGGCCTACGCCGAAACCCACCCGCAGCGTGTGACCGAACTGGTGCTGCGCGGCATCTTCATGCTGCGCCGCTGGGAGCTGGAATGGTTCTACCAGGAAGGCGCCAACCGCCTGTTCCCGGATGCGTGGGAGCATTACCTGAAGCCGATTCCGGCCGTCGAGCGCCACGACCTGATCTCGGCCTTCCACCGCCGCCTGACCAGCGACGACGAAACCACCCGCCTGGAAGCCGCCAAGGCGTGGGCGGTGTGGGAAGGCGCGACCAGCTTCCTGCATGTCGATGATGACTTCATCAACAGCCACGAAGACCCGCATTTCGCGCTGGCCTTCGCCCGCATCGAGAACCACTACTTCGTCAACGGCGGCTTCTTCGAGGTGGAAGACCAGCTGCTGCGCGACGCGCACCGCATCGCCGATATCCCGGGCGTGATCGTGCACGGCCGCTACGACGTGGTCTGCCCGCTGGCCAATGCCTGGGACCTGACCAAGGTCTGGCCGAAGGCGAAGCTGGAAATCACCCCGGCCTCGGGCCACTCGGCGTTCGAAGCGGAGAATGTGGACGCGCTGGTGCGCGCCACCGATGGTTTTGCCTGATCGGTAGTGCCGGCCGCTGGCCGGCAACCCCGAAACGATTGGATCGACGTGGACGCCGGCCAGCGGCCGGCGCTACCACTCTCCGGCCAGCAGCGCGTCGGCCAGTACCTGCAGCTTCGGTGAGTGCTGGCGCGACGGCGGGTAGATCAACGACAGCGCACGGCTGCGGCCTTCGAACGGCTGCAGCACGCGTTGCAGGCGGCCATCGGCCAGCGCATCGGCCACCGCGAAATCCATCACCTGCACGATGCCGATGCCGGCGATCGCCGCTTCCACCAGCGGATCACCGCTGTCGAACACCATCCGCGTCGGCGGGGTGAACTCACGCAGCTGCCCGTCCTGCAGGAACTGCCAATCCACCAGGCGGCCGCTGCGCAGGTTGCGCACCGCCAGGCAGGCGTGATCCTGCAGCGCGGCCACGTCGACCGGCGAGCCGCAGCGCTCCAGGTACTGCGGGCTGGCCACGGTCACCCAGCGCAGCGGACGCAGGGGACGCGCGACGATGCGCTGGTCGGCAATGACGCCGGTACGCAGCGCGGCATCGAACCCTTCTTCAACCAGGTCGACCAGGCGATCGCTGAGCACGGCTTCTACCTGCAGCTGCGGATGCTGCTGCAGCAGCGGCGCCAGTAGCGGCACCAGCACCTTGCGCCCGAACATCGACGGCGCGCTGATCTTCAGCGTGCCCGAGGGTGTGCAAGGTCGGTCGGCCAGTTGCCGCTCGGCGTCGTCGAGGCCGGCCAGCAGGGGCGAGACCTGATCGACGAACTGGCGGCCATCCGGGGTCAGTGCCACGTTGCGGGTGTTCCGCTGCAGCAGCTTCACCCCCAGCGTGGCTTCCAGCCGGCTGATCGCGCGCGACAGCCCGGACTGGCTCAGGCCGAGCTGGCCGGCAGCGACAGTGAAGCTGCGTGCCTCGGCCACCTGTACCAGCATGCGCACGGCATTGAGGTCCATCGGGGCTTCATTCATGCCGAAAATCATGACAGATATGGTGGATTGGGGGTTTATTGATTCGGCTGCATCAATGAGACTGCGCTCCCCCACCGCGCCAGACCACCGATGCCTCCCCTCAAATACCCGCGCTGGGCGCTGACCCTGCTGGCCACCGCCCAGCTGATCATCGCCCTGGACGCCACCATCATCTTCGTCGCCCTGCATGACATGGGGCGCGCGTTGCAGATCAACGCGCAGCAGCTGCAATGGGTGGTCAGTGCCTACACCGTGGCCTTCGGCGGCAGCCTGCTGCTGGGCGGGCGTGCCGCCGATCTGATCGGCCGTCGCCGCTTCTACCGGCTGGGCATGCTGCTGTTCGCGCTGGCCTCGCTGCTGGGTGCACTGGCGCCCAATGCCACGCTGTTGATCATCGCGCGCGCGGCACAGGGCATCGGTGCTGCATTGTTGTTCCCGGCCACGTTGGCGCTGATCAACACGCTGTACGCGGAGGGCCCGGTGCGCAACCGCGCGCTGGCGATCTGGAGCATGGCCAGCGCGGTCGGGTTGGCGTTGGGCACGTTGCTGGGCGGGGTGCTGACCCAGGCGTTCGGCTGGCCGGCGGTGCTGGCGGTGATCGTGCCGTTGGCAACTGCGTGTGCGGTCGCGGCCGGCGCGTGGCTGCCGGCCGATGGCCCACGGGTGCAGGGCCGTTCATTCGACCTGGCCGGTTGCCTCACCGTCACCGCCGGCGGCAGCCTGCTGGTTACCACCCTGGTTCAGGGCCCGGAGTGGGGCTGGACGGCGCCGGCCACGCTCATCTGCCTGCTGCTTTCAGCCGTACTGTTGACGGTGTTCGTACAGATCGAAAGGCGCAGCCGAGACCCGCTGATGCAGTTTTCGCTGTTGCGCCTGCCTGGCCTGCGCGCGGCACTCGGCCTGACCTTCGCCTTCATGAGCAGCTATGGCGTGCAGTACTACTTCCTGGCGCTGTATTTCCAGGACGGCTATGGCTGGAGCCCGCTGCAGGCCGGGATGGCCTTCCTGCTGCCGACACTGGTGTGCACCTTCGGCATCCGTATTGCCGAACGCATGCTGCGGTGCCGTTCGCCACGGCAGGTGCTGGCCTGGGGATTCGCCGCCGGTGCCATCGGCATCGCCGCGGTGGCGCTGGCGATGCCGCATGGCGCCGGCTACTGGCCGCTGCTGCCGGGCATCGTGGTGCTCAGCATCGGCCAGGGCATGAGCTGGACGGCGATGTGGATCGTGGCCGGGCAGGGAGTGCCGGGTCCGCAGCAAGGTGTCGCGTCCGGCATGGCGGCCACCGCCCAGCAGATCGGCGGCGCCCTGGGATTGGCGGTACTGGTGATGGTCGCCAACGCCGCACGCGGCACGCAGGCAGCAACCAGTCCCGATGCCCTGCAGGGCATGGTCAATGCACAGTACGGCGCCGCGCTGTTCGCCGCGCTCGGCGTGGTGATCGCGCTGGGCCTGCGCCCGGCAGCGGTAGCGGTAGTGGGGGGGGGGGGGG
>NZ_JASJSU010000054.1:0-16784 GCF_030237045.1 Stenotrophomonas maltophilia group sp. Smal17 | reverse complement strand
CCCCCCCCCCCCCCCCCACTACCGATTCGGGGTAGATCCACGCCATGCGTGGACGATCCTCAACCGGCCGCCAGCAACTGCGGCTGCAACGCGCTGAAGATCCGCGCCAGCCGCTCCGCCCATGCCTGCTGTCCGGCGGCATCGGCAATCAGGTCCTGGCGGATTTCCAGTTCCACGTGCACCAGGCCGCGGCCTTCGCCATGCACCGGCACTGCGTAGTCGCTGGTGCTGCTCACCGAGTACGGCTCGTTGTCGCCCACCACCAGGTCGCCTTCGTCGCGCAGCGCCTGCAGCAGTGCATGCGCAAATCGCGTGTCCTGGTGGTACAGCACGCCGGCCTGCCACGGCCGCTGCATGCCGTTCATCACCGGGGTGAAGCTGTGCATCATCACCAGCAGGGTGGCGCGGCCGGCATCGCGGCGTGCGTCCAGTTCGGCGTCGATGCGTGCGTGGTAGGGCGCGTGGATCGCATCGATGCGCTGCTGCCGCTGCGCCGCCGACAGCCCGGCATTGCCCGGCACCCGGGTGTGGTCGCTCACTTCCGGAATCAGCGTGGGCGAGGCCAGCGGACGGTTGCAGTCGATCAGCAGCCGCGAATAGGTCTGTTCGATCGCCCAGGCATCGAGCCGTTCGGCCAATGCGCGGGTGGTGCCGGCAATGCCGATGTCCCAGCCGATGTGGCGGTCCAGTTCGGCCTGCGGCAAGCCCAGGCCGGCGAGGGCACGCGGTACCTGCTGGCCGGCGTGGTCGGCCAGCAGCAGGAACGGCGAGGCGCCCCGCGGCTGGTGGATCGTGTAGAGCGCCGGGTCGTCGGCGTCCAGCAACGCCGGCAACGTGTGCAGGTCGGCGTCAGCCACGCGCGCGCCCGTCCAAGTGGTGCTCGATCATCCACAGGCCGGCCCACAGCTTGGCATCCAGCTCGTAGCCTTCGCCCATTTTCTGCACCAGCCATGCCGCGGCCTGCGTGCGCGGAATCTCGTGCACGGTGATGTCCTCGCTGTCATCGCCGCCGCCTTCGCCGATCCGGCGCAGGCCGGTGGCGCGCACGAAGGCGATCTTCTCGCTGCTGGCACCGGAGGAGGTCGGGCCGATCATCAGCACTTCGGCGTGATCGGCGGTCCAGCCGGTTTCTTCTTCCAGCTCGCGCACGGCCGAGACTTCGATCGACTCGCCGGCATGGATGTCGCCGACCAGGCCGGCTGGCATCTCGATGGTGGGTGCCTGCAGTGGCACGCGGAACTGTTCGACGAACAGCACCTTGTCCTCGGGGGTGACGGCGATGATGATCGCCGCCAGGCCACCGGCATGGGTACGTTCGCTGTATTCCCAGGTGCCGCGCACCAGCATGCGCTGGTACTTGCCTTCATAGACGACACGCGGGGCTTCGGTATTGCGCTGGCTCATGCGGGCTCGCTGTGGATGGGAAGAGGGTCGGCCACGCCGGCGGCATCGAACAGCCGGCGGCGGGTCATCGGGCCGAAGCGCAGGGTCTGGCACAGGCCACCGAGCAGCTCCGGGTCGGCGGCCTGGCGCAGCAGCCCGGGCTGGCTGCCTTCCAGCGGCGCATCCAGCGCGATGGTGGTCAGCTGGCGCCACAGCAGGGCGTGCTCGCGCTGCTCGCGCAGGCGCACCGCCATCTGTGCAGCGCCGCGCAGGCGCAGGAACGGCACTTCGTCCAGGCGTTCGTACAGCGCGTCCATGCTGCCGAAGTGGGCCAGCAGCACGGCGGCGGACTTGCTGCCGACACCACTGACGCCGGGAATGTTGTCCACCGCATCGCCGCACAGCGCCAGGTAATCGGCGATCTGGTGTGCATGCACGCCATGACGTGCCTTGACGCCGGCCACGTCCCAGCGCTGGTTGCGCGCGTAGTCCCACTGCTCGTCGTGATCGAGCAGCAGCTGCGACAGGTCCTTGTCGGCGGAAATGATCACGCCACGATGGCTGTGCCGGTGCTGGTGCAGGGCACTGCCGATCAGGTCATCGGCCTCGTAGTCATGATGGGCCAGCACCACCAGGCCCAGCGCGGCGCACAGTGCCTTGCAGTGCACGAACTGGCGCTTCAGTGCTTCCGGCGCCGGGTCGCGGTTGGCCTTGTAGGCCGCGTACAGGCGGTGGCGGAAGCCGCTGTCGAGCGCTTCGTCGAAGGCGATGGCGATGTGCCGCGGGCGCTCGCGCTCAAGCAGGTCCAGCAGGAAGCGGGCAAAGCCGTGCACGGCGTTGGTCGGCCAGCCCTGTGCATCCTGGAACTGGTCCGGCAACGAATGCCAGGCGCGGAACACGTAGATGCTGGCATCAACCAGGTACAGCGAGGGCGCCGGTGCCGGCAGGGTCATGCCGGCGGCGTCCAGTCGCGCAGCAGCGCCGCAGGGTCGGGGCGCTCGCGCTCTGGAACCTCGGCCTTCGGCGTACCGATGTGGATGAAACCCGCGATGCTTTCGCCCGCGGCCAGGCCGAGGTGGGCCTGCACGGCGGGGTCGAATGCCATCCACGCGGTCAGCCACTGGGCGCCGAAGCCCAGCGCCTGTGCCGCCTGCAGCAGGGCGAAGCAGACGCAGCCGGCGGTCATCAGCTGCTCCTGCTCGGGCACCTTCGGGTCCGGGCGCGGGCTGGCCACCACCACGATCACCAGCGGCGCGTGGCTGAAGCGCTGGCGGTCCTTCTCGAATACCGCCTCGCCGGCATGCGGGTCGCGCTGGCGGCTGCGTTCGACCAGGAAGTCGCCCAGAGTGTGACGTGCATCGCCGGCGATCTTCAGGAAGCGGAACGGCACGCGCTTGCCGTGGTCGGGCACGCGCACCGCCGAAGCCAGCATCCGCTGCAGGGTGGCCGGGTCCGGTCCGGGCTCGCCGAGCTGCCGCGAGGGCACTGAGCGGCGGGCATCCAGGGCAAGCAGGGCGGCGGGGTCGGGCATGGAGTCTGAACCGGTCATCACGGGTGTTTGATTATAGTCGGGGTGGTCAACGACGCCGTTTGTGTCGCGTCCGGCCTTTGAATATCAAACTGTGATGAACGTCATGCCACTGGCGGGAAACGGACGGCCGCTTCCCCTCGCCTCGCAGGCCTTGCACGGCTTACGATATCTATCTTGCCGGGCCGCCGGTCATGAGGTTTGAAGTGAGGACTGTTTCACTGTCCGTGACGGGCTGGCCGGCCTACCATCGACGTACCGGTGCATGGGGTGTGCCGGCCGTCGCGATGTCCATGCTGTCTGTCGTACCAGAGAAGGTGGGGAGCCTTCCCGAATGATGAGCGTGCCCACACCGATGGGATCGCCGGGGCGTGACCCGGCCCAGCTCCAGCGTGCCCGGGACATGGTCCTGCCGGCGCTGTGCCAGGCCTTCGGGGCCGCACTGGCGCGGTTCGACGATGCCCTGTTCGACCGGGCCGGCAATGCCGGTTCGTCGCAGCTGCTGTTCCTGGATGCGATGCGTGAACTGCGCCGCCGCCGCGAGGATATCGCGGCCGCCTTTGCCGGCCATCTGCAGCGGGCCTGGGAGGCGCTGGCCAGCGGTGAACCGCTGTCGGCCGAAACGACCCTGTCCGGCCCGGCCGAGGACGGCCTGAGCCTGTTGGCGGAACATGTGCTGGAATCGCGGCTGGCAGTGCGCAACTTCGCCACCGTGCTGCTGCGTGACTTCAAACCGGTGCTGGCGCGGCTCGACCGCCGCCTGGGCCGGCTGATCGGTGGCAGTGAACTGGATGCCGATCACAACCCGATCAGTCCCGAGCATCTGGGTGTCGCCATCCACGAAGCTTTTGCCGGCTGTGAACTGGCCCCGGAAGTGCACCTGGTGCTGATCAAGCTGTGCGAGCGCGACCTGCGCGCACCGGTCGGCCGCATCTACGAGAAGCTTGACGAACAACTGGCTGCGGCCGGCGTGATGTCGCAGATGGGGGCGCCACGGCGTCCGCCGTCGGCCGCGCCCGACCCGCGCATGGCCTCGGCCCTGGACGACCTGGTGGAACAGCGCCAGGGCGCGGGCTTCGATGCCGACTTCAGTGAAGATGAGCAGGCCGCGCCGGCCTGGGCACAGCGCTTTGCCGCGCGCTGGTCCGAGCGGCGTGGCCACATGCAGCAGCACCTGCCGGGCGAAGACAGCGGTACTGGCGAGGCCTACGCCGGCCAGCAGGGCATGCTGCTGGAAGCGCTGCACGAACTGCTGCAGCAGACCCGCCATGTGCGCGAGGATGCAACGTCGGCCGCGCAGGTGGCGATCGGCCAGCAGCGCCCGCTCAGCCAGCGCGAGATGATGTCGGTGTTGTCGCTCCTGCAGGCCACCCCCAGTGCGACGCTGCGTGCAGCGATCGGCGAGGATGGTGAATCGCTGGCGCAGCGGTTGAAGAGTGAAGTGCTGTCCAGCGCCACCCGCCTCGGCGTCGACCCCGGCCAGACCCGGCTGGACCCGCAGGACGAAGATGCGATCGACCTGGTCGGCATGCTGTTCGACGTGATGCTGGACGAGCGCGAACTGGAAGGCCGCTCGCGCGAGCTGATCGGCCGCCTGGTGGTGCCGTTCGTCAAGGTCGCGATGCTCGACCGCCGCATGTTCGTGCAGAAGACCCACCCGGCCCGCAAGCTGCTCAATTCGCTGGCCGAGGCCTGCGAAGGCAACACCGGCGAGAGCCAGGCCGAGCGCATGCTGATGGCCAAGGTCGAGGAAATCATTGAGCGCCTGGTGGCCGAGTTCAACGAGAACCTGGCGATCTTCCTGACCCTGGAAGAAGAATTCCGCGAGTTCCTGGTGCAGCATCGCCGCCGTGTGGAAATCGCCGAGCGCCGTGCTGCCGAGACCCAGCGCGGCCAGGAAAAGCTGGAAATGGCCCGTACCCGTGCCGGCGCCGAGCTGGATCGCCGTATCGGTGACGCCACTTTGCCGCCGGCCATCGCCGAGTTCCTGCGCCAGCCGTGGCAGCACCACCTGACCCTGGCGCTGCTGCGCGAAGGCGAGGAGGGCGCGTCGGTGGCCGAGGCCCTGGGCCTGGGCGACGGCCTGCTGGAGGAAGTGGCCGAGGCCCGCCGCCAGATCGTCGGCAAGCCGTGGCTGCAGGCCTGGCAGCCGGCGCTGGCCAAGGTGTTCGCCAGTGTCGGCGTACATGGTGACGCGGCCACCGGCGCCATCGACGCCCTGCATGACACCCTGCAGGGCATTGCCGAGTCCCGTCCGGAGCTGCAGCGCGCGCTGCCGGAGCTGCCGCAGGTCGCACTGCCGGCACCGCCGGTGGCCGAGTCGCCGGCAGTGGAACTGGGGGGGCAGATCGATGCCGATGACTTCGACAATGCCGACGCCGATCGCTTCCGTCGCATGGAAATCGGCAACTGGCTGGACTTCGTCGACAAGGATGGCAAGGTCCAGGCCGGCAAGCTGTCCTGGGTCAGTCCGATCTCTTCGCGCCTGCTGTTCGTGAACCGCCGCGGTGTGCGCTTCTGCGTGGCCTCGCCGGAAGAGCTGGCGGTGATGGTGCGGCTGGGCCGCCTGCGTGCCCACGTTGATGATGGCGCCTTCGACAGCGCGATGCAGGGTGTGATCGATCGATTGGACCCGGGCAGCGCCACCCTGCATTGAGCAGGGCCGCCTGCTAGGATCGGGAAAACTCACCGATCAGCGGGGACCTGCATGGCCGTGGCGTTGCTGGGGATCAAGGAGACCGTGCCGGGCGAACGGCGCGTGGCGCTGACGCCGGAGACCGCGCGCAAGCTCGGTGCCCTGGGCATCACCGTCTGGTACGAAAGCGGTGCCGGCCTCGCGGCGGGTTTCACCGATGCCGCCTATGACGATGCCGGTGCCCGTGCGTTCGATGCGCAGCGCTGGGGCGAGATCGACATCCTGCTGTGCGTGCAGGCACCGCCTGCGGGGGTGCTGGAAAAGCTCAAGCCGGGTGCCAGCGTGGTCGGATTGCTGACCCCGGCCAGCGATCCAGCCCTGGCTGCACTCGCTGCCGAGGATCGTCTGCACCTGTTCCCGCTGCAGCAGCTGCCGCGCACCACCCGTGCGCAGGCGATGGACGTGCTCAGTTCACAGGCCGGCATGGCCGGTTACAAGGCCGCGCTGATCGCCGCCGAGCGCGCGCCGCGCTTCTTCCCGATGCTGACCACCGCCGCCGGTACCGTGCGGCCGGCCAAGGTGCTGGTGATCGGTGCCGGCGTGGCCGGGTTGCAGGCGATTGCCACCGCGCGCCGGCTCGGCGCGCAGGTGGAGGGCTTCGACGTGCGCCCGGAAACCCGCGAGCAGATCCAGTCGCTGGGTGCGCGCTTCCTCGACCTGGGCGTGAGCGCGGCGGGCGAGGGCGGCTATGCGCGCGCGCTCACCGATGAGGAGCGCGCCGAACAGCAGCGCCGCCTGGCCGACCATCTGCGCGGCGTCGACGTGGTGATCTGCACGGCGGCAGTGCCGGGGCGCCCGGCACCGACGATCGTGACCGCCGCGATGGTGGACGGCATGGCCACCGGCAGCGTGATCGTGGACCTGGCGGCGGAGAGCGGCGGCAACTGCGCGCTGACCCAGCCGGGCCAGTGCATCGAGCATCAAGGGGTGACCATCGATGGCCCGCTGGGCCTGGCCAGTCGTGGTGCGACCCAGGCCAGCGAAATGTATGCGCGCAACCTGCTCAACTTCGTCGCGCTGTTCGTGCGCGAGGGCCAGCTCGGCTTCGATTGGGAAGACGAACTGCTGGCGAAGACGCGCTGGCAGTCGTGAATGACGTGGGGTCAGATCCCTTTGCCGCTGGCAAAGGGATCTGGCCCCGCTATCCCGAAGGTTTACCGCGGCTTCGCCGGCGGCGGATTGTCGCGCACCCAGTCCTTGCGCTGCTCCGGCGTCATCTGCGACCAGCGCTCACGCAGAGCTTCGCGCTGCGCAGGTGGCATGTCGCGCATCTGCCCGAACAGGGCACGCGCCTGCTCGCGCTGTTCCGGGCTCATGTGCTCGAAGCGGCGCAGGCCGCGACGGGCCTTGTCGCGCTCCTCCGGGCTCATCGACTGCCAGCGCTGGCCGTGAGAGAGCATGCGCTGGCGCTGGCCGGCATCGGCGCCGTTCCAGCGGTCGCGCAGCGGTGCCAGCAGGGATTCGCGCTGGGCTTCACTCAGCTGTTCCCACGCTGGCAGGGGCGTGGCCGGCAGGGGGCGCGCGGCAGGCGTGTGCGCGGCGCTCTGCGCCAGCGCCGGGACGGCCGGCAGCAGCGACAGGGTCAGCAACAGCGGCAGGATGTTCAATCGGGGCATGGTTTCACTCCATCGCCAGGTCGGTGTCGCCCAGCCACAGGTACAGATCGGGATTTTCGTCGTACAGCGCGCTGTTGTCTTCCACCGAGGCCAGCACCGGAGCCGGCGCGGGGCCCGTCACGGGGCCGTGGCCGCTGAACTGCAGGCCGATACCCAGTGCCACCACCAGCGAACAGGCACTGGCCAGCCACCAGCGCCAGCGCCCGCGATGGGCCGCCGTGGCGCCGTGGCGGGCCAGGCGCAACCGGGCCAGCGTGGCCGGCGACAGCGCCTGCAGCGACTGCGCGTGCAGGCTGCGCAGGGTGTCATCGGAGGGCAGGGAGCGGTTCACGGGTGGGTCTCCAGGTAGTCCTGCAGCGCCTGCCGGGCGCGTGCCAGATGGGTTTTTACCGCGCCTTCGCTGCAGCCCATGGCGCGGGCGGTGGTGGCCCCGTCCAGGTCCTGCAGCACGCGCAGGGTGAAGGCCTCGCGCTGGCGCGCAGGCAGCGTGCGCAGTGCCTGCACCAGCTGCTGGTACTGCTGGCGCTGCTCATGCGCCTGCGCCGGGTCCGGGCCGGGGTCGGCCCAGTCGATGTCGCCCCCGTCGGCGTCCTGGTTGTCGCGCCAGAACGGCAGGCGGAAGCGGCGCCGGCGCTGCAGGTCGATCACGCGCCGGCGCAGGATGCTCCAGAACAGCGGCGCCCATTCGGTGGCCGGTTTGTCGGCATAGTCCAGCATGCGCATCAGCGCGTCCTGCACCGCGTCCATGGCGTCTTCGCGCTGGCGCAGGCCGGCCTCGGCGAAGCGGAACGCACGCGGGCCGACGCTGGCCAGGAACGCTTCCAGCGACGCCGGCACGGCATCGGTCTCGGCGCTCGGGGGGACGGGGCTGCTCACCAGCACAGGGTACGGTTCCTCGCTCGGGGTCACCATCGACAACGCGTGAGCGTCGCTTCGGTTGACGCGGGGTACGCGCCGGGTTCAGCCCGTGGTTATGATGGGCCGACGAAGACAGAGCGGGAGCGTTGCCAGTGAGTGACGGGTTCGTAGCGCTGTACATCTTCATGCTGGCCGCCATTGCCGGCCACGTGATCATTTCGCGGGTGCCGGTGATCCTGCACACCCCGCTGATGTCGGGTTCCAACTTCATCCACGGCATCGTGCTGATCGGTGCGATGGTGGTGCTGGGGCATGCGCAGACGCCGCTGGAAAAAGCGCTGGGCTTCCTCGCCGTGGTGCTTGGCGCCGGCAACGCCGCCGGCGGCTACGTGGTCACCGCGCGCATGCTGGAAATGTTCAAGCCGAGCGCGCCCAAGGGCGGCAAGGATCAGCCGAAGGAGCCGCAGGCTTGAACATCAGCACCGTCGAACTGCTCGACTGGCTGGTCAAGGCCAGCTACCTCGTCGCCGCTACGCTGTTCCTGCTGGGCCTGCAGCGCATGGCCTCGCCGCTGACCGCGCGCAGCGGCATCCGCTGGGCCGGGCTGGGCATGCTGCTGGCCACGGCGGCGACCTTCTTCCTGCCCGAACTGCACAACGTGCCGTTGATCCTGGTGGCGCTGCTGCTCGGCGCGGGGCTGGCCTGGTGGTCGGCCGGCAAGGTCGCCATCACCGACATGCCGCAGATGGTGGCGCTGTACAACGGCATGGGTGGCGGTTCGGCGGCGGCGATCGGCGCAGTGGAACTGCTGCGCTATGCCTTCCTGGCCCACCGTGACACCACGCACTGGAGCGAGCAGGCACTGGCCGATCTGGCCGCGCGCCAACCGTCGGGCACGGTGTTGCTGCTGGCGGTGGTCGGCGCGGCGATCGGCGCGGTGTCGCTGTCCGGCTCGGTGATCGCCTGGGCCAAGCTGGATGGCCGCCTCGACAAGCGGGTGACCTGGCCGGGCCAGCAGGTGATGAACCTGGTGGTGGCGCTGGCGGTGGTGGTCCTGGCGATCATCGCCGCCAGCACGCTCAGCACTTGGGCGATCGTCGCCTTCTTCGTGCTGGCGCTGGCGCTGGGCGTGTTGATGACGCTGCCGATCGGTGGCGCTGACATGCCGGTGGTGATCTCTCTGTACAACGCGTTCACTGGCCTGGCGGTGTCGTTCGAAGGCTATGTGCTGGGCAACGAGGCGCTGATCATCGCCGGCATGATGGTCGGTGCGGCGGGCATCCTGCTGACCCGGCTGATGGCCAAGGCAATGAACCGGCCGATCCGCAATGTGCTGTTCTCCAACTTCGGCGGTGGTGCCGGCGGTGAAGCACAGGCGATCTCCGGTTCGCAGAAGCCGATTGAAGCGGCCGACGTGGCGGCGATGATGGCCTTCGCCGAGCGCGTGGTGATCGTGCCCGGTTATGGCATGGCGGTCGCGCAGGCCCAGCACAAGATCTGGGAACTGGCGCAGCGGCTGGGCCAGCGCGGGGTGAAGGTGAAGTTCGCCATCCACCCGGTGGCCGGGCGCATGCCCGGGCACATGAACGTGCTGCTGGCCGAAGCGGGCGTGCCCTACGACCTGATCGCTGACATGGACGACATCAATCCCGAATTCGCCAACACCGACGTGGTGCTGGTGATCGGCGCCAACGACGTGGTCAATCCGGTCGCGCGTACCGACCCGGCCAGCCCGATCTACGGCATGCCGGTGCTGGACGTGGTCAACGCGCGCAACGTGGTGGTGATCAAGCGCGGCAAGGGCACCGGCTTTGCCGGCATCGAGAATGCGCTGTTCTACGCGGACAACACCCGCATGCTGTACGGCGATGGTGCTGAAGCGGCGGCCTCACTGGTAAGTGAACTGAAGGCGCTCGACGGCGGGCATTGAAGGCCGGGGTCGGATCCGCCGAGGGCCGGTAGGTGCGGACCTTGGTCCGCACGTTTTTGCCGGCCAGCGGCCGGCACTACCTGCCGGTGGGCTCAGCGCGCCAGCCAGGCGCCGACGATCACGGCCACGGCCAGCCACAGCCATTCCATCGCGCCATTGGCCAGGGTGATCAGGGTCCAGGCCAGGTGCGGGCCCATGCGCAGGCTGGCGTCCCACAAACCCAGCCCGATCGAGCCGCCCATCCACGCACTGGCGATGGTCCAGTTGGCCACGGCGGCGACCAGCAGCGTGCCCAGCACGACCAGCGCGATGCGCAGGCGGCCCGGCCCCAGCGTGCCCATGCGCAGCATGAACACCAGTTCCAGTGCGGTCAGTACCGCCATCCAGCCGACCTGCCGACCGGTCATCAGCGCCAGCACCATCCAGGCAAGGGGAGCAACAACCAGGCCCAGCAACAGCATGAAGGGCCAGAGCCAGGTCACGGTCCTGGCACGCGCGGCATTGGAGGACATCGAAGCTCCCAGAAGGTCGCCCACAGGATACTGTGGTTTGCCGCAGTGCACCGGCGGTGGCAGGGCGGCTGGGCTAGAATGCCGTCTTGCGTGGCCTCGGCCGCGGCCCCATATCGGTCCCCATGTATTCCCGTAGCAGCGAACCTGTCCACTTCGAACGCGATTGCGAGGCCGTGATGGTCCCGCAGGGCGATACCGTGACCCTGCCCGCCGGCAGCTATGGGTACATCACCCAGGCGTTGGGCGGCAGTTACTCGGTGTTCGTCGAGGGCAACCTGTTCCGCATCGCCGGCAAGGACGGCGACGCCATCGGCAAGGAGGCCCCGGCACCGCTGGAGCTGCCCGCCGATGCCACCGATGAACAGGTGGAACAGCTGGTGTGGCAGCAGCTTCGCACCTGCTTCGACCCGGAAATTCCGGTGAACATCGTCGAACTGGGCCTGGTCTACGAGGTCGAGATCAAGCATCTGGACGAAGGCCAGCGCGAGATCGACGTGAAGATGACCCTGACCGCACCGGCCTGCGGCATGGGTGACATCCTGGTCGATGATGTGCGCAGCAAGCTTGAAATGATCCCGACGGTGGCCGAGGCCGACGTCGAGCTGGTATTCGACCCGCCGTGGAACCAGCACATGATGTCCGAAGCGGCGCGGCTCGAGACCGGCATGCTTTGACCCACGGCCCGCAGCGACGCGGGCCCGGCACTACCCGCAACCAGAACAGGAAATCTCCGGTGTCCCAGTCCATTCCCAGCTTCGCCGTCACCCGTTCGGACCACCCGCGCAGCGCTGAAGAGCGCGCCCAGATCCTGGAGAAGCCGGGCTTCGGCCTGCACTTCACCGATCACATGGTGGAAGTGCGCTGGGACAAGGATGCCGGCTGGCACAACGCCAACGTGCGCGCCTACGGCCCGCTGCAGCTGGATCCGGCTGCGGCCGTGCTGCACTACGGCCAGGAAATCTTCGAAGGCATCAAGGCCTACCGCCACGCCGACGGTTCGATCTGGACCTTCCGCCCGGATGCCAACGGCCGTCGCCTGCAGCGTTCGGCGCAGCGCCTGGCGCTGCCGGAACTGCCGGTGGAGATCTTCGTTGAATCGCTGAAGCAGCTGATCGCGGTGGACAGCGCCTGGGTGCCGTCGGCCGACGAGTCCAGCCTGTACTTCCGTCCGTTCATGATCGGCGACGAAGCCTTCCTCGGCGTGCGCGGCGCGCACAAGGCCGGCTACTACGTCATCGCCAGCCCGGCCGGCCCGTACTTCGCCAAGGGCGTCGCCCCGGTGTCGATCTGGCTGTCGACCGAGTACGCGCGTGCGGCCAAGGGTGGCACCGGTGCCGCCAAGTGCGGTGGCAACTACGCCGCCTCGCTGCTGCCGCAGCAGAAGGCACAGGCCCAGGGCTGCTCGCAGGTGCTGTTCCTCGACCCGGTCGAGGGCAAGTACCTGGAAGAACTGGGCGGCATGAACGTGTTCCTGGTCTACAAGGACGGCACGCTGGTTACCCCGGAACTGTCCGGCAGCATCCTCGAGGGCATCACCCGCGAGAGCATCCTGCAGCTGGCGCGCGACCGCGGCATGAAGGTCGAAGAGCGCAAGGTCAGCATTGACGAGTGGAAGGACGGCGTGGCGTCCGGTGCGATCAGCGAAGTGTTCGCCTGCGGCACGGCGGCGGTGGTTACCCCGATCGGCCAGCTGAAGGGCGAGGGCTTCTCGGTGGGCGACATCAACGCCCCGGCCGGCGAAGTGACCATGTCGCTGCGCAAGGAGCTGACCGATATCCAGTACGGCCGTCTGCCGGACCGCCACAACTGGCTGGTCAAGCTGGGTTGATCGCTCGCACCGAACGATAGCGTCGAGCCAGGCTCGACCGCGTTCCCGGAAAGCCCGTCCCCGTGACGGGCTTTCTGCGTTATGGGGCCGCCGGATCGCTGCCCGGGAGTGATTGACGCAAATAGGTTTGCAATGCAAACTTAATTCAAACGCCCCCGCTGGAGCATGTCATGCAGCAGCCGTCCGTCATCGACCCTTCCTCGCGCCTGCAGGCGCTGACCCGTGAATACTCGCGGTACTCGCGAAGCGCCGGCGGCCTGTCGGCGATGGCCGGTGGCGTTGCCTGCCTGGCCTCTTTCCTGGCCGGCGCCCTGTTGCCGACCACCCTGGCGCTGCGCATCGTGCTGATCGCCATGCCCATGCTTTGGATCGTCGGCAAGCAGTGGCTTGCGCGCCGCTACTATCAGCGGCTGGGCCAGGTCGAGGAGCAGGTCACGCCGGTCGAGCGCAATTTCCAGCGATTCTTCATCGCCTTCACCGCGCTGGTAAGCGTGCTGGTGGTCGGCAGCGTGCTGACCCGGCTGGCCCCGATGGGGGAGCGGCCCTGGGACCTGCGCGCACTCGGTTACCTCGGGGTGGTGGCGATGCTGCCCTGGGTCGTGTGGCGTTGGCTGCGTACTCCCCTGGAGTTCATCGTGGGCGTGTTCCTGATGTGCCAGGCCGCGCTGGCCTTCACCGGGCAGACCTATGGGTTCGGGCCGAGCACCGCCGTGTTCCCGCTGGCGTCCATCGCGCTGATCGTCGTCGGCTGGCGTGATCACCAGCGCTTCCTCCGCCTGCAGGCCGAGATGCGCATGTTCATGGCGGGGCGGGCACACCCCGAATGAGCAGATTGCCTGATGCCCGCACGCTGCTGCAGCTTGATCGCCTGATCCACGAACCGGCACGCCTGCTGATCCTGTCGATCCTGGCCGGCGCCGAATCGGCCGAGTTCGGTTTCGTCGAACATCTCAGTGGCCTGAGCAAAGGCAACCTGTCCAGCCATCTGAGCAAGTTGGAGGCGGCCGGGCTGGTTGCCATCGACAAGACGTTCCGGGGCAAGCGTCCCCTGACCACCCTGCAGCTGACTCCGGTTGGGCGACAGGCCCTTACCGAATACCGCACGCAGCTGGCGGCGATCGTCGCCGGTATTCCCGTTCCAGATCGCAAGGAGCCCTGACATGACATTGCTTCCACGCCTGATTGCAGTTCTGGTTCTCGCCCTTCCAGCCCTCGGTGGCAGGGCCGCGACGAGCGATCCGCGCCAGCAGGGGGCGGCGTTGACCACGCAGTTCTACGAGGGACACATCGACGCCCTGTGGGAGCGGATGACGCCGCAGATGCAGGCGGCGCTGCAGTCCAGGCAGAACCTGGTGGCACTGCGCGAGCAGGTGATCTCCGGCTGGGGGGCGGAAACGGAAGTGGTCAGCGAGAAGGTCGGCAGTGCAGATGGAAACGACACCTATCTGCGCCAGGTTCGTTTCGAGAAGCGCCCGGGCATCGTCCAGGTGCTGTGGGCACTCGACGCCGAGGGGCGGATCAGCGGCTTCTACATCCGCCCCGAACAGTCCTCGCCCCCACAGGCCGCGGCCAGCCGGTTCCTTGACTACACCACCCGCACGCGCCTGCAACTGCCGTTCGACGACGAGTTCTTCGTGTTCTGGGGTGGGCGCAGCATCGAGCAGAACTACCATGCGGCCCACGCCGGCCAGCGCTTCGCGCTGGACCTGCTGATGGTCCGCGAGGGCCGATCGCACCGGGGCGACGGGCTGCGCAATGAAGACTACTTCTGCTTCGGTCGCCCGATCCTCGCGCCTGCCGATGGCACCGTGGTAGAGGTGGTCGACAGTGTTGCCGACAACGTGCCCGGCCAGATGAATGCGGCGCAGCTCACCGGCAACCGGGTCATCCTCGACCACGGCAATGACGAGTACTCGGTGCTGGCGCACCTGCGGCAGGGCAGCGTGCGCGTCGCACAGGGGCAGGTGGTCCGCAGCGGTGCGCATCTGGCTGACTGTGGCAACAGCGGAAATTCCTCCGAGCCGCACCTGCACTACCAGCTGCAGGCAGGGCCTGCATTCGGCGTCGGCGCGGCGCTGCCGGCGCAGTTCTCCGATTACCTGGCCGATGGCCAGCCCGTCGCGCGCGGTGAGCCGGTCAAGGGGCAGCAGATCCGTCCCGCCGGTGTTGCGCAGGCACAGTAGCGCTGTTCCTGAAGCACATGCGTGATGGCCGTTCCGATGCCGGGCGGCCGTCGTCGTTGGTGAGCGGACGCCGATGTCGGCAAAGTCATGCGTGGACATGACATCCCCCAGTCAGGGCTGTGCAGGGCGCGCGAAAGTTCCTTCACCTTCACAAACCCTCGACCCGGAAAGTCTCAGATCAGACATTTCATCTTGCTGAAAAGACGCTGAAAATCTTGTGGTGTCCGGTTTTGGTCATTAGCGTCATCTGCACGGCGGATCAAAAGGGGGATCCGCTGACTCGCCGGACTTCGAACCTCGCCAACGCAAGCCAGCCCATGGTTCGGGCCGGTGCTTCTGCCGATTCCGGCATTCACACCACTAGAAAGGGAAATACGATGTCCCAGGTAACGCAACCGCGTGTGCGTCGAGTGTGGGTGGTCCTTGGTGCGTCCGTTCTGTCATCGCTGCTGCTGGCCACGCCTGCGCTGGCCGGTGATGTCCAGCTCAGCGGGCTGCAGTCCGCGCCGACGCACCAGCGCTTCATCGTGAAGTACCGTGACGGCAGTGCGCCGGTGGCCAATACCACCGCACTGGCTTCCTCGCTGAAGACGGCCGCCGCCGGCCTGGCCAGCAGCCAGGGCCGCGCGCTGGGCCTGCAGGAAGTCCGCAAGCTGGCCGTCGGCCCGACCCTGGTCAGGACCGATCGTCCGCTCGACCAGGCCGAATCCGAGCTGCTGATGCGCAAGCTGGCCGCCGATCCGAACGTGGAATACGTCGAAGTCGACCAGATCATGCGTGCCACGCTGACGCCCAATGACACCCGTTTCAGCGAGCAGTGGGGCTTTGGCACCTCCAATGCGTCGATCAACGTGCGCCCGGCCTGGGACAAGTCGACCGGCACCGGCGTGGTGGTGGCGGTCATCGACACCGGCATCACCAACCATCCGGACCTCAATGCCAACATCCTGCCGGGCTACGATTTCATCAGCGATGCGGCGATGGCGCGTGATGGCGGTGGCCGCGACAGCAATCCGAACGACGAAGGCGACTGGTACGGTGCCAACGAGTGCGGCCCGGGCATTCCAGCCTCCAACTCCAGCTGGCACGGCACCCACGTCGCCGGCACGGTGGCGGCGGTGACCAACAACAGCACCGGCGTGGCCGGCACCGCGTTCAACGCCAAGGTCGTGCCGGTCCGCGTGCTCGGCAAGTGCGGTGGCTACACCTCGGACATCGCCGATGCGATCGTCTGGGCCTCCGGTGGCACCGTCAGTGGCGTGCCGGCCAACGCCAATCCGGCCGAGGTCATCAACCTCTCGCTGGGCGGCGGCGGCAGCTGCTCGTCCACCTACCAGAACGCAATCAACGGTGCGGTCGGCCGTGGCACCACGGTGGTGGTGGCCGCTGGCAACAGCAACACCAACGTGTCCTCGTCGGTGCCGGCCAACTGTGCGAACGTGATCGCGGTGGCCGCGACCACCTCGGCCGGTGCGCGTGCCAGCTTCTCCAACTATGGTGCCGGCATCGACATCTCCGGCCCGGGCCAGAGCATCCTGTCCACCCTCAACACCGGCACCACCACGCCGGGCAGCGCCACCTACGCGTCCTACAACGGCACCTCGATGGCGGCGCCGCACGTGGCGGGTGTGGTTGCACTGATGCAGTCGGTGGCGCCCAGCCCGCTGAGTCCGGCACAGGTCGAGAGCATCATCAAGAGCACCGCACGTCCGTTGCCGGGTGCATGCTCGGGTGGTTGCGGTGCCGGCATCGTCGACGCCGATGCCGCCGTTGCTGCGGCCATCAACGGTGGTGGGCCGAACCCGGGTGGCAACGTGCTGCAGAACAACGTGCCGGTGACCGGCCTGGGCGCCGCGACCGGTGCCGAGCTGAACTACACCGTCGCGGTTCCGGCCGGCAGCACCCAGCTGCGCGTGGCGATCAGTGGTGGCAGCGGTGATGCTGACCTCTACGTGCGCCAGGGCAGTGCCCCGACCGATACCACCTACACCTGTCGCCCGTACCTGAGTGGCAACAGCGAAACCTGCACCATCAACAGCCCCGCTGCCGGCACCTGGTATGTGCGGGTCAAGGCGTACAGCACCTTCTCGGGCCTGACCCTCAACGCCCAGTACTGAGCCCAAGTCCCTCTCCATGGGCACGCCCCGGCTCCGGCCGGGGCGTTCTTGTCCGGGTGGGTGCCGACCTTGGTCGGCACGGCCTTCGGCTTGGGATGCCTGTGCCGCGCTGGCGCGCGGTTGCCGAGCATGGC
>NZ_JASJSU010000053.1:0-27934 GCF_030237045.1 Stenotrophomonas maltophilia group sp. Smal17 | reverse complement strand
CTGCCAAGCCCCCATGGACGGGTTTACGGCGTCCCCGCACTCCGACACCGCCCCGCCATCCCTCGGATAGCCTGCTGTTGCTGTTGCTTTGGCCTCGGCAGGTGCAGGGCTGCAAGCCCTGCCGAACACCCCTCAGTGCAGCAGGGCAGCCACTGCGGCGCGGAACCCGTCCTGGGCCTGCCCCGACTCGGGCGCATGATGCAGCTGGCGCACCGCCCGGCCCAGCCGTGCCGCACCCACGAAGCCGCAACTCGCCTGCAGCCGATGCAACTGGCTGCGCAGTTGCCGCTCGTCATGCTGGTGCACCGCCTGCTCGACCGCGTCGCGCACGCCGGGCAACTCGGCCAGGAACAGTTCTCGCAGCGCGATCAGGTGGTTGCGCTGGCCATTGAGTGCGGCCAATGCCGCGGTCTCGTCCCAGTCCTGCACCTGCAGCTCGACCGCTGCCGGGGCCTGGGCCACGAAGATGCCCGCCGGGCTGTTCACCAGGGCCCGGCGCACTGCCTTCAGCAGCTGGTCGCGGCCCAGCGGTTTGACCAGGGTGTCGCTGAAACCGGCTTCGCGCAGGCGGGCATGAATGGAGGTGTCGCCGTCGGCGGTATGCGCCAACGCCGGGGTATCGGGGTGTGAACGGCGCAGTTCGCGCAGCAGCTGCGCGCCATTGCCGTCGGGCAGATTGACGTCGATCAGCCACAGGTCATGCGCGCCGGGCTCGGCGCTGGCCAGCGCGCTGGCCAGTGAGTCTGCGGTGTCCACATCCGCTGGTAACGTTTCCAACGCCGCCTTGAAAAAACCGCGGCTGATGATGTCGTCCTCGACAAGCAGGAAGCGGGGCCGGCTGGTCCGCGGGGTCATCTGCATCAGGGCTGCCTCCATGTCAGCTGGTCCAATCATCAAGCACGACGGCGACGGGCGCAAGCGGGTGCGGACCCTGCCGGTCAGGATCTGCGACAATACGGCCCCATTTTTGCCCGCAGCCTGTCGCCACGTGGCCCGATCCCGCTCCCGCATCGACCGTACCCCGTTCCAGACCGAAATCCTCGACCTCAGCCATGATGGTCGCGGTGTCGCCCGCCGTGAAGGCGAGGGCGGCAAGGTCACCTTCATCAGCGGCGCCTTGCCGGGTGAGGTGGTGATGGCGGAACAGACCGCCCGCAGCCGCCATTTCGACGAGGCGCGCACGGTACAGGTGCTGCAGGCCTCGCCGCAGCGTGTCACCCCCAAATGCCCGCACTTCGGCACCTGTGCTGGCTGCGTGCTGCAGCATCTGGACGAAGACCAGCAGATCGTCGCCAAGCAGCGCGTGCTGATGGACAATCTCGAGCGCATCGGCCACGTGAAGCCGGGCACCGTGCTGGCGCCGCTGGTCGGCGAGAGCTGGGGCTACCGCCGCAAGGGCCGCTTCTCGGTGCGCCGGGTCGAGAAGAAGGACAAGACCCTGGTCGGTTTCCGCGAACAGGACCCGCGGTTCGTGGCCGACCTCGGCCAGTGCCTGACCGTGATTCCGGAGATCGGCACCAAGGTCGAGGCCCTGTCCACCTTCATCGAATCGCTCGATGGCAAGCGTGACATCCCGCAGATCGAATTCATCGCTGGCGACCAGGCCGTGGTCCTGACCGTGCGGCACCTGCAGCCGCTCAGCGATGCCGACCGCGCCGCCTGGGCCGCCTTCGGCCAGCAGCATGGCTTTGTGATCTACCTGCAGTCCGGCGGCGTGGACACCGTGCAGCCGCTGGACGGGCAGGGCGTGCCGCTGTCGTTCCGGCTGGCACCGTGGGATGTCGAGCTGGCATTCCGCCCGCTGGACTTCATCCAGGTCAACGCCAAGCTCAACGAGAAGATGATCGCCCACGCCCTGGACCTGCTGGAACCGGGTGAGGACGAGCGCGTGCTGGACCTGTTCTGCGGCCTGGGCAACTTCACCCTGCCACTGGCCCGCCGCGTGCGCGAAGTGGTCGGCGTGGAAGGCGATGCCGGCCTGGTCGCGCGTGCCCGCGAGAATGCCGAGCGCAACGGCCTGGCCAACGCGCAGTTCTTCAGTGCCGACCTGACCCAGGACCAGCGCAGCACCGCGTGGATGCGCCAGGGCTTCGACAAGCTGCTGCTCGACCCGCCGCGTTCGGGTGCGATCGAAGTGCTGCAGCAGCTGCCGCTGAAGCAGTTCAAGCGCATCGTCTACGTCAGCTGCCACCCGGGCTCGCTGGCGCGTGACGCCGGCTACCTGGTCAACGAACAGGGCTTCACCCTGGTCAGCGCCGGTGCCATGGACATGTTCCCGCACACCGCACACGTGGAAAGCATCGCGGTGTTCGAGAAGCGCTGACGGGCTGTCATGCCCATCGCGCATAATGGCGCGATGGGCATCGAAATCGAACGCAAATTCCTCGTCAGCAGCGATGGCTGGCGCACCGCCGCGCACCGGGTGATCCCGATGGCACAGGGCTACATCAACGACATGGGCGCGCTCGACCGCGGCACCCAGAACGCTTCGGTGCGCGTGCGTATCGAGGGCGACCACGCTGCGCTGAACCTGAAGTCGCGCACCATCGGCCATACCCGGCAGGAATTTGACTACCCGATCCCGGTGGAAGACGCGCGCGCGCTGCTTGCACTGTGCGTAGGCGGGCTGATCGACAAGCGTCGCCATCTGGTGGACCACGCCGGGCTGACCTGGGAAGTGGACGAGTTCCTCGGCGACAACGCCGGTCTGGTCGTGGCCGAAGTCGAGCTGGACAGCGCCGACCAGGTCATCGACCTGCCGGACTGGGTGGGTGCCGAAGTGACCGACGACGCCCGCTACTACAACGTCGCCCTCGCCAGTCACCCCTATTCACAGTGGTGAACCCATAAAAAGGGGACGGAGGGGATTAGGTCGTCTTTACCCCGCCTGTGCGGAAAGCGGCTTAATCCCCTCCGTCCCCTTTTTTCGAAGGCCGCGGCCCCCATGTGGTGGGCATGAGAATCGACATTTACTCCGACGTGGTCTGCCCCTGGTGCTGGATCGGCAAGCATCGTTTCCAGCAGGGCGTGCAGTTGCTGGGCGCCGATGCGCCTGAACTCGACATCCACTGGCAGCCGTTCCAGCTGGACCCGGACGCGGACGCAAAGCCGGTGCCGCTGCGCGAGGCCTATGTGCGCAAGTTCGGCGGTGTCGAGCGCACCGAGCAGATCCTCAACCAGACCCAGACCACGGCGCGCACCGAAGGCCTGCCGATGGACTTCAGCCAGGGCCAGGTGCGGGTGACCACGCTGCCGGCCCACCGGGTGCTGTGGCTGGCCGGCCAGCATGGGGTGCAGGACGCGGTGGGCGAGGCGTTGTTCCGCGCCCATTTCGAGCTGGGCCAGAACCTGGCTGACAGCTCAGTACTGGTCAAGGCTGGCGTAGCCGGTGGCCTCGACGCGGGCGAGATCACCCAGATGCTGGCCTCCGACCGCGGCCTGGCGGAGGTCGAGGCAAAGCTGCAGGAAGCCCATGCACTGGGCATCTCCTCGGTGCCGACCTTCGTCATCGACGGCCGCTGGGCCATTTCAGGCGCCCAGCCGCCGGAGGCGTTCGCCAACGCGCTGCGCCAGATCGCGGCCGAGCAGGGCACATCCGCGTCCCCGGCAGAGGGCGACGAGGCCTGCGGCCCGGACGGCTGCAAGGTCTGACCAGCCCCGAAAAGGGGACGGAGGGGATTAAGTCGTTTCCAGCTCGTGAGGGCCGATTGCGGCTTAATCCCCTCCGTCCCCTTTTCGCGACCACTGCGCCTGTCGGCCGGTTCTGCGACAATGCGGCACTGCGCCATGCGGGCGCGCGTTGTGGAGATCGACCATGCTGCTGATCGGCGTTGCCGGCACCGAACTGACCGCCCAGGAACGTGACTGGCTGCAGCACGATGCTGTGGCCGGGGTGGTGCTGTTCAAGCGCAACTTTGCCTCGCGCCAGCAGGTGACCGATCTGAGCGCGGCGATCCGCGCCGCCGCCCCGCGCCCGCAGCTGATCTGCGTCGACCAGGAAGGCGGCCGCGTGCAGCGTTTTCGTGAAGGCTACAGCGAGCTGCCGCCGCTGCAGGAGATCGGGGCGCTGTACGCGACCGATCCGCAGCGGGCGCTGGCGCTGGCCGAGCAGCACGCCTGGCTGATGGCCAGCGAGGTGCGCGCCAGCGGTGTGGACCTCAGCTTCGCGCCGGTGGTCGACCTCGGCCGTGGCAATCGTGCCATCGGCAACCGCGCCTTCAGTGAAGACCCGCAGGTGGTGGCCGCGTTCACCGCCGCCTACGTGCGTGGCATGCACGCCGTTGGCATGGCGGCCACGCTCAAGCATTTCCCTGGCCACGGCACGGTGCTGGAAGACACCCACGTGGACACCGCGATCGACCCGCGTGCGCTGGACGAGCTGCGTGCGCAGGACCTGGTGCCGTTCCAGGCCGGCATCGCCGCCGGTGCCGATGCGGTGATGATGGCGCACGTGATCTACCCGCAGGTGGCACCGGAACCGGCCGGCTATTCGCCGCGCTGGATCCAGGACATCCTGCGCGGCGAGCTCGGCTTCCGTGGCGTGGTGTTCTCCGACGACATCGGCATGGCCGCCTCGCACAGTGCCGGCGGCGTGCCGGCGCGCGTGCATGCACACCTGGATGCCGGTTGCGATGTGGTGCTGGTCTGCCACCCGGAACTGGTCGATGAAGCCCTGCACGCCGTGCAGGGACGCTCCCTCAATACTGCTGCGCTGCTGGGGCTGCTTGGCCGCGGCGCGCTCGGCTGGGACGGCCTGCTGGCCGATGCCCGCCATGGCGACACCCAATCCCGTCTGCTTGAAACCCTTGGAAGAACCGTCTGATGCCCAACCTCACCATTTCCCAGGCCCTGGCCCAGGCTGACCTGCTGGTCGACCGCCCCACCATTGACAAGGCCATCGCTGGTATCGCCGACGCCATCGCGCGCGATTACAAGGGCGAGGTGCCGCTGTTCCTGTCGATCATGCACGGCGCGCTGCCGTTCGCCGGCCAGCTGGCGCTGGAACTGGGCGCGCGTGGTCAGGACGTGCAGTTCGATTACCTGCACGCCACCCGCTACCGCGGCGAAACCACCGGCGGCGACCTGGTCTGGAAGCACAAGCCGGCCACCTCGCTGTTCGGCCGCCGCGTGCTGCTGATCGACGACATCCTCGACGAGGGCTACACCCTGCAGGGCGTGCGCACCTGGTGCCTGGAGCAGGGCGCGACCGACGTGCGCATCGCTGCGATGACAGTGAAGAAGCACGACCGCGCGCTGCCGGACGTGGTCGCCGACTACGCCGGCATCGAACTGCCGGACCGCTATGTGTTCGGCTTCGGCATGGACGTCAACGAAACCCTGCGCTGCGTGCCGGCCATCTACGCGATGAAGGAATAACGGCGCCGCCGCCCGCGGCGCGTGTTCTTCTGCCGCCGGCATCCTCGGGTGCCGGCGTTTGTCTTTTCATGGAGTGCTTCGAATGCAACAGATCGCCCTTGCCGTGATCGGCGGTACCGGTGTCTACAACCTGGCCAAGCTCGACGACGTGCAGACCCACGAGGTCGACACCCGCTTCGGCCGCCCGTCCGGCCCGGTGCGCGTGGGGACGCTGCTCGGCCGTCGCGTGGCGTTCCTGGCGCGGCATGGTGAAGGCCACTCGCTGCCGCCGCACAAGATCAACTACCGCGCCAACCTGGCGGCGCTGCAGCAGCTGGGCGCGCAGCGGGTGCTGGCATTGAACACGGTCGGTGGCATCACCGAACACTTTGGTCCGCGCGTGCTGGCCTGCCCGGACCAGATCATCGACTACACCTGGGGCCGCATCAGCACCATCTGTGAAGAAGAAGGCACCGACGTGGTCCACGTCGATTTCGGCCATCCGTACACGCCGATGCTGCGCAGCAAGATCCTGGCCGCCGCGAAAGTGACCGGTGTCACGGTCCATGACGGTGGCTGCTACGGCGCTACGCAGGGCCCGCGCCTGGAAACCATCGCCGAAATCGCCCGCATGCGCCGTGATGGCTGCGACCTGGTGGGCATGACCGGCATGCCGGAAGCCGCGCTGGCACGGGAGCTGGGGCTGGATTACGCCTGTCTGGCCATCATCGCCAACTGGGCCGCCGGCTGTGGAGATGGCGAGGAGATTACGATGGCCGAAGTGCTGGCCAACGTGCAGGCGGCCAGCAACGGACTTCCGGAACTGGTGGGCGAATTGGCACGGGGGTGATTGTCTTCCCCGAGCAAGCTTTGCATACTCAGCTTGTGCGCGGGTTCAGCGTACACCACCCATTCATTGCATAAGGTCTCGCATCACCATGCCGAACGGTACCGTCAAGTGGTTCAACGACGCCAAGGGATTTGGCTTCATCTCGCCGGAGGATGGCAGCGCCGACGTGTTCGCGCACTTCTCCGCCATCAACTCCAAGGGCTTCCGCAGCCTGCAGGAAGGCCAGCGTGTCACCTATGACGTGACCCAGGGCCCGAAGGGTGCCCAGGCTTCGAACATCACGCCGGCCGAGTGATCCACTCGACAGTGCGTTGAAAACCCCGCTCCGGCGGGGTTTTTTTTGCGCAGCCGTCTGCATTCCGATCGCCTTCTGCCGGCCTCGGGCACAATGCAGGCATGAAGGAACGACTGCGCATCGCCGTTATTGGCTACGGCACCGCTGGACAGGCATTGTCCATCCTGCTCACCCGTGATGGTCATGAGGTGGACATTTTCGAGCGCGTGCCCACGCCGGGGCCGGTCGGCGCCGGCTTCCTGCTGCAGCCCAGTGGCCTGCAGGTGCTGTGGCAGATGGGCCTGCTCGACGCCGTGCGCGCGCATGCTGCACCGGTGCACCGCCTGTACGGCGATACGCCGTGCGAGCGCGCGGTGATGGACATGCGCTACGACGGTCTGGACGCGCGCCTGCATGGGCTGGGCATGCAGCGCGGAGCGTTGTTCTCGTTGCTGGATGAAGCGCGGGACGGCGCAGGGCAATTGCGTGCCGGCATCACGATTACCGGAGTGGATGCCGAACAGGGCCGTCTGCGCGACGGCGAAGGCCGCACGCATGGCCCGTTCGACCTGGTCGTAGCTGCGGATGGCGCAGCGTCGACGCTGCGCAGCACCATTGCCGCAGGTGCCGGGCTGGATCGCGTGTATCCGTGGGGCGCGCTGTGGTGCCTGCTGCCGGCCGAAGACTGGCCACACGTGCAGGAGTTGCGCCAGCGCTACGTGGCCGCGCGCAAGATGATTGGGCTGCTGCCGGTGGGCACCCGCCCCGGTGACGACACGCCGCGCCTGAGCTTCTTCTGGAGCCTGCCACGCACCGATTTCGAGCGCTGGCAGAACGATGGCATGCCGTCCTGGCTGGAGGAACTGCACACGCTGTGGCCGCAGGCCGCTGCGCGCTTCGCCCACCTGCGTGATGCCGGCCAGCTGGCGCGCGCGGTCTATCGCGATGCAGTGATGTCGCGCTGGCACCAGGGGCGCCTGGTGCTGGCCGGTGATGCCGCGCACGCGATGAGTCCGCAGCTGGGGCAGGGCGTGAACATGGCGCTGCTCGATGCACTGGCGCTGCGCGATGCGGTGCGCATCCACGGTGGCGGCACGGCCGCGCTGCAGGCCTACCAGGCGCAGCGGCGCGCGCATGTGGCGGTGTACCAGCGCTGGAGCCGATGGCTGACGCCGTTGTTCCAGTCCGATCGCGATGGCTGGGCGAAGGCGCGTGATGTGCTGCTCGGTCCGATGGGGCGCCTGCCGGGCGGTCGCAGCCACATGCTGCGCGTGCTGAGCGGCACGCAGCATGGCTGGTTCGGTTCGCTCGCGCTGGAACCAGCCTTCATTGAAGCGCTGCGCAGCGCAGCCGAAACGCCTCGCACTGGCGCTGCAATCGCAGGTGTGTGAAGCAGACCGTCACGTGAATTAACGGTTGCCTCACCGTGGTTGTGCGACAAGAGGGGAGCACGCGACAGCCGCGTCGCCCGTTTTCCTTTCCGTGATCAACATCGCGCGTGGCCCGGGCGCCGCCGCCGTTGCGGCCTGCTGCGGCCCGGACGTGCCGCCGGATGTTGAAGAGGAGGACGCCATGTTGTTCGCGGTCGAAGAGCTGGAATCGGAAATCTGCAAGCTGCGCGGTCTGCTGCAGATGCTGCACGAGGACCAGCCCGACGTACTGGAGGACGTGTTCGAGTTCCATGTCGGCAGCCTGATCAGCCATGCATCACCCGAACACCACGCACGCATCCGTGCCTGCGCGCAGGAGATGCTGGCGGCGATCCAGGCCCTGCCGCGACGACGTGACGATGACACGGCGGATTTCCGCCTGATGCCGGCGCTGGGCCTGCGCCCGGCCTGATTCAGCGGGCGGGAAGCTGCACCAGGCCGCCGTCGACGCAGGCAATCATCCGTTCGCCGCGGATGGGCACAGGCACGATGCCAGCGGTGAATGCGGAGAACGCGGGCAGGATCGTCATCCGCTCGCGCAGCCAGAATGCGGGAAAGCGCCGCCGCAACGAGGGCAGTGCGACCTGCGGGTGCAGATGCCCTGCGATCACGTGCATCGCCGCGTCCGGCACCGGCTCATGGCGAAGCAGGAACGGCGCCAGCGGGATTTCATCGTGGATCTGTACCTGCAGCTGCGCGTGCGGCAGCTGCCGATCGTGATTGCCGCGCAGTACGTGCACGTCCAGCCCAACATTGCGTTCGCGCCAGCCCAGCCATTGCTGGTACCAGGCGGCGCGATGTGCCGGCCCATGCAGGATGTCGCCGAGAATCCACAGTTCGCGGCAGGCTTGCATGTCCAGCAGTGACTGCAGGCGTTGCAGGTCGTCGACGGTGCCGCCGCGGGGCAGCGCGATGCCGGCACGACGGAACACGTCGGCCTTTCCAAGGTGCAGGTCGGCGATCAGCAGCGCCTGCCGCGCCGGCCAGTACAGCGCACGCGCGCCGATCAGGACCATGGCTTCACCGGCAAGCCGCACGGGCAGTTCATCGACCATGGCGGCGTTCCAGTTGCTGTGCGGCACGCTGCACGCGTGTGCGCCAGTCTTCGTTGCTGAACTGCCCGCGCAGACGCTCGGCCCACAAGGGAAAGCCCAGCGGCGTCAGCGACGCCGGACGCTGCACCGACAGCGCCTGCGTGCTGATGCGCGCCAGCACCTGCTGCAGGCCAGGCAGGTCCAGGCTGTCATGCAGGACCTCGTGTTCGGCCAGCGCCAGCAGCAGATGGCCCGGATCGTGCTCGCGAAGCACGTCGTACAGCAGGCCCGCCGAGGCCTGCAGCTGGCGGAGCGAACGCGGCATGCCGCCGGGCAGGCTGGGCACCAGCAGGCCCGCCACGCGTGCGATGCCGCGGAACTGTCGGCGTGCCAGCTCGCCCAGGTTCACCGCTGCACGCAGATCGTCCAGCAAGCGATCACCGGTGAACAGCGTGCGCCATTGCGCTGTGTCCAGCTCGATGGCCTGCGCCGGTGCCAGCACCAGGCCATGGTCGTTCACCGCATAGCCGATGCTGTTGCGCTGCAGGCGCGTGCAACGCAGCGCCAACAGCGCCGCCAGTGCCTCGTGCACGTGACGGCCGGCAAAGGGATAGAGGAACAGGAACTGGCCCTCGCGGCGGCGTACGTCCTCCACCAGCAGATGATCGGGGCCGGGACGTGCCGACACCCGTTCCTGCAGCGCCAGCAGCGGAGCCAGCCATCGTGATTCCGCACTGTCATCGGCGCCGGACAGGACCGACTCCAGTTCGCGGCCAAGCGCCATCGACAGCGGCAACTGGCCGCCCTGCCAGCGCGGCACGACACCGTCACCGCGCCCGCGTGCCAATCGCACGAAGGCGGTCATGTCGCGCAGCTGCACCAGCTCCAGCAGGCGCCCGGCGAACTGGAAGTGATCTCCACGGCGCAGGCGGCTGGCGAACTGTTCCTCGACGGCGCCCAGGCCACCGCCGCGCAGGAACTGCACCCGCACGCTGCCATCGCTGCTGATGGTGCCGATCGAGAGCCGATGACGCAGCGCCTGGCGACGGTCGTGCATGCGATAGCAACCGTTGTCATCGCGCGCCACCTTGTGGAAGTCGGGGTACTGGGCCAGGGCCTGGCCGCCCTGCACGATGAACGTCAGCACGGCCTGCCACTGCTCGTCACCGAGCGTGGCAAAGGCGTGGGTACGGCGTACCTGCGCCAGCAACGCGTCGCTGTGGAATCCACCGGCCAACGCGCGGCTGACCGCATGCTGGGCCAGCACATCCAGCGACAGTGTCGGTGGCCTGCGCGCCTCGACCACGCCCTCAACCACTGCACGGCGCACGGCGGCGTACTCGGCCAGCTCCAGCGCGTGGCTGGGTATGCAAAGGATGGCGCCGCCGGCGCCGGGTCGATGGCGCGCGCGTCCGGCGCGTTGGCGCAGGCGTGCCACGCCCTTCGGGCTGCCCAGCTGCAGTACCTGTTCAACCTCGGGGAAGTCCACGCCGAGGTCGAGACTGGAGGTCGCGACCACGCAACGCAACGTGCCCGCACGCAGGCCATCTTCCACCTGCTGGCGCAGCGCTGGATCCAGCGAGCCATGATGCAGTGCCAGCGTATCCGGGTCTTCCGGCCAGACTGCCGCCAGCGCCTGATGCCACAGTTCGGCCTGCGCGCGGGTGTTGGTGAACAGCAGGCTGCTGCGCGCCTGCATCAGCGCTTCCAGTACGCGCGGCAGCTGCGCCAGGCCGAGATGCCCGGCCCACGGGAAGCGCTCGCCGGGCTCGGGCAGCAGGCTGCGCACGCTGATCGCGCGCGGGCGTACGCCCTGCACGATCGGTGCATCCGGCTGGCCAGGCAGCAGCACGTCGCGCGCCTGCTGCAGATTGCCCAGCGTGGCCGACAGCCCCCACAGCTGCAGCGCAGGCGCGGCCTCGCGCAGCACAGCCAGGTTCAGCTGCAGCAGGACGCCCCGCTTGTTGCCCAGCAGTTCGTGCCACTCATCCACCACCACGCAGCGCAGCTGGCGCATCCGCGGCAGGGTATCCGGATAGCTCAGCAGCAGTGCCAATGATTCCGGCGTGGTCACCAGCACGTCGACGCGGCCCTCGCGCGCCTGCCGCCGTTCGCGGTTGCTGGCATCACCGCTGCGCAGGCCCACCCGCCATCCCAGGCCGAGCCCTTCGACCACCGTCTGAAGGGCGCGCGCGGTGTCGCTGGCCAAGGCGCGCAACGGCGTCACCCACAGCACCTGCAACGGACGCACCGCACTGGCGCGGCGGGGTGATGCCGGTGGGTCGATCATCGCCTGCAGCAGCGGCCCACCGAACATGGCCAGCGTCTTGCCGCTGCCGGTGGGCGTGTGCAGCACGCCCGATTCACCGGCCAGGTAGTGCCGCCACATCGCGCGCTGGAACGGCAACGAGCGCCAGCCGCGGGCCGCGAACCAGTCCTCCAGCCGACGCAGCGCCTGGCTGCGGGTCATCGCGCCAGCGCCTGCAGCGTGGCCAGCTGATCAGCCTCGCTGGCCGGCTTGTCGTGGCGCCAGCGCAGGATGCGCGGAAAGCGCACGGCAACGCCCGACTTGTGCCGTGAACTCTGGTTGACCGCTTCGAAGCCCAGCTCGAAGACCTGTTCGGCGCGCACGCTGCGCACGGGCCCGAAGCGCTCGCGGGTGTTGGCGCGGATCCAGCGATCGAGTGCGAGGATTTCCTTGTCGTCCAGGCCCGAGTAAGCCTTCGCCACCGGCACCAGGGTGTCGCCATCCCAGACCCCGAACGTGTAGTCGGTGTACAGCGTGCTGCGGCGGCCGTGTCCGGCCTGCGCATACAGCAGCACGGCATCGATCGTGAGCGGGTCGACTTTCCATTTCCACCAGTCGCCGCGGCGTCGCCCGGCCTGGTAGGGTGAGCCACGTCGTTTCAGCATCAATCCTTCCACGCCGCGTTCGCGCGCCAGCTCGCGCATCGCGGCGGCGTGCGCCCAATCGTCGGCGACCACCTCGGGCGACAGCTGGATGCGGGTGTCGCCCAGCCTGCCGATGACCTCTGCCAGCCGCAGGCGTCGCTGCTGCAACGGCAACGTGCGCAGATCCCCACCGTCGAGTTCAAGCAGGTCATAGGCGAGCACGCGCACCGGCGTGTTGCGCAGCGTGGCAGCCCCGGGCCTGCGACGCTGGATGCGGGTCTGCAGCGCAGTGAAGGCGCGCGGCAGCTCGCCACTCTCGTCCCAGGCCAGCAGCTCGCCGTCCAGTACGCACCCATCGGGCAAGGCCAATGCAGCCTGTTCGATCTCAGGGAAGCGACCATCCAGCCGCTCCTCGCCGCGTGACCACAGGGCTGTTTCGCCGCGCCGCCGCAGCAGCTGCAGGCGGATGCCGTCCCATTTCCATTCCAGCATCCAGTCGTCGATCGGGCCGAGGCGTTCTTCCGGTTCGCCTTCCAGGGGCGAGGCGAGGAAGAACGGGTAGGGCTGCTGCCGGTCCAGTGGCAGCTCGTCCGGTGACAGCAGCTGGCCCAGCAGCCCGGGTGAGGGGACCCATTCGCCGAGCATGCGCTGGGCGATGCGTGCGATGTCCAGGCCCGACCATTCGGCAAGCGCCTGCTGCACCAGTCGCTGCGAAACACCGACACGCAGTGCGCCGGTCAGCAGCTTGTTGAACACCAGCCGTTCGCTGCTGCACAGCTGCTGCCAACCGGCAACGACTGCTGCGCGGCGTACCGGCTCGTCCTGGTTGGCCACGGTCAGCAGGTGCTGTTCAATCCATTCGGCGAGGGGCCGGTCGGCAGCCGGTTGCGCCGGATCATCCAGCAGCAGGGTGAGCGTTTCGGCCAGGTCACCGACCTGCGCATAGCTGTCTTCGACCAGCCACGGTGGCAGACCCGATTGTTCGGCAATCCAGGTGCGCAGTTCGCCGCTTGCAGCGATCTTCCTGCGCGCGCCGCCGACCTTGCCGCCACTGAGCAGGTACAGCGCCCACGCTGCATCATGCGCACGTGCCTGGCGGAAGTAATCGACCAGCGCCGCACGCTTGTCCAGCGTAGCGGTGCTGCGGTCCAACCGCTGGTAGAGCGCGGCGAACGCTTTCATTCCTCGCTCCCGAAGTCGGTACGGAAGGCTTCGGCAGCCACCCCGCGTTCGCGCAGGAAGGGGATCAGCGCGTCGGTGTTGCCATGGGTGGCGATCACCCGCTGCGCGCCGGTCTGTTCGATGGTCTGCAGCAGCGCAGGCCAATCGGCATGGTCGGAAATGACGAAACCACGATCGACATTGCGCCGGCGCCGATTGCCGCGCAGCTGCATCCAGCCGGACGCGAAGCCCAGCTGATGGCGTCCGAAGCGCCGCATCCACGGCGTGCCCGCAGCCGAGGGCGGCGCGAGGATCAACTGCCCGGCTGCATCCGGCTGGCGGCCCTGCTCGGCGACGGTGTGCGTCTCCAGCATCGGTACGCCGGCCTGCCGGTAGACCGCTACGCCGTTGGCAATGGCGCCATGCAGCCAGGCCGGACGATCATCCAGCGGCAACAGTTCGGCCAGCACCCGCTGTGCCTTGCCCAGTGCGTAGCACAGCAGGATCGCGGCCTCGCCACGCTGTTCGCATTCGCGGCGCCACGCCACGATCCCGGCAGCCACTGCCGGCGTGTCCGGCCAACGGTAGATCGGCAGCGCGAAGGTGGCTTCGGTGATGAAGGTATCGCAGGGCACGACCTCGAACGGCGTGCAGGTCGGATCAGGCTGGCGCTTGTAGTCGCCGGACGCCACCCAGACCTGCTGCCCGTCATCGATACGGACCTGCGACGAACCCAGCACATGCCCGGCCGGGTGCAGCGATACCTGTACCCGCCCCAGCCGGAACGGCACGCCCTCGGCATGCGCCTGCACCGGCACGTCACCCAGGCGCCAGCGCAGGATCGGCAGGCTGCCTTCGCTGCAGTGGTACTCGCCCATGCCCGGGCGCGCGTGATCGCCATGGCCATGGGTGATGACCGCACGTGGCACCGGCCGCCAGGGATCGATGTGGAAGTCACCGGCGGCGCAGTACAGCCCCTCCGGGCGCAGGACCACCAGATCGTCGTTGCCTGTCATGCGGTCACTGTGGCCGCTGCCTCGTGCACGGGGTGAGAACCGGCCTGAACGCGGGCTTGGCAGGTGATGCGGCACAATCGAGCCGCACACTTCTTGCCGCCAGGATGGACCGGATGAGTGGACCGAGCTTCAGCAGCAGCGCGCCCTTCGAAACCCATGTGGTGCTGAACCAGCCGCCACCGTTCGCCGGCCGTCATCTGTGGACCGATGACGTGGCATTGATGGAGGCGGTGCAGCGGGAGGGGGCGGGCGGCTTCGCACCGCGCCTGGCGGTGTACGGCGCGCTGGCCGGTGACGAACTGTACCGGCTCGGCTTCGATGCCAACCGTGATCGGCCACGACTGCGTACGCATGATGCGCAGGGCCATCGCATCGATACCGTGGAGTTCCATCCGGCCTATCACCAGCTGATGGGCACGGCGAAGCAGCATGGCGTGGCTGGACTGTCGTGGCACGAGCCGCAGCCCGGTGCGCATGTCGCGCGTGCGGCCCTGAGCTACCTGCATCACCAGGCCGAGGCGGGCACCAGCTGCCCGTTGACCATGACCCACGCCGCGGTGGCGGTACTGGATCCGCACCCGCATCTGGCCGAGTGGGCGCGCAAGGCTGCTGCGCCGGTCTACGACTCACGCGACGTGCCGGTGGCGGACAAGGCCGGCATCACCCTGGGCATGGGCATGACCGAGAAGCAGGGCGGCTCGGACGTACGGGCCAACAGTACCCGCGCCGAACCGATCGATGGCGAGCGCTACCGCCTGGTCGGCCACAAGTGGTTCTTCTCTGCGCCGATGTGCGATGGCTTCCTGGTGCTGGCGCAGGCGCCAGGTGGACTGACCTGCCTGCTGATGCCGCGCCGGCTGGCCGATGGCGACCGCAACGCGTTCCGGCTGATGCGGCTGAAGGACAAGCTGGGTGACTGGGCCAATGCGTCCAGCGAAGTCGAGTTCTGCGGCGCACAGGCATGGCGCGTGGGCGAGGAGGGGCGCGGTGTGGCTACCATCATCGGCATGGTGATGATGACCCGCCTGGATTGCATGCTGGGTGCGGCAGCGGAGATGCGCATGGCATTGGCACAGGCGCTGCACCATGCGCGCCACCGGCGTACCTTCGGCACGCTGCTGGTCGATCACCCGCTGATGGCCAACGTGCTGGCCGATCTGGCGCTGGAGTCGGAAGCGGCCACGGTGTTGTCGATGCGTATCGCGCGCGCGGTGGATCGTGCCGGCGTGGATGGCAACGAAGCGGCGCTGGCGCGGCTGGGCACGGCCCTGGGCAAGTACTGGATCTGCAAGCGTGCCGCGGCGTTCGTCAATGAAGCACAGGAATGCCTGGGCGGTGCCGGCTACGTGGAGGAATCGATGCTGCCGCGGCTGTACCGGCAGGCACCGTTGAATTCGATCTGGGAAGGCAGCGGCAACATCCAGTGCCTGGACGTGCTGCGCGCGTTGGCACGTGAGCCCGAGGCGATGGTGGCGCTGCGCGGTGAACTGGCCGCGGTGGCCGATCGTGATGCGCGCTATGCGGCCGCCCTGCAGCGCTGGGCGGCGGCACCGCCGCCGCAAGAATCGCAGGCGCGGATGTTCTGCGAGCGCACAGCGCTGCTGCTGCAGGCGGCGCTGCTGTTGCGTGCGCGCAGTCCGATGGCCGAGGCATTCGTGCGTAGTCGTTTGCAAGGGGAGCACGGGCTGGCGTTCGGGACGCTGCCGGCGGGGCTGGATGTGTCGGGGATGCTGGCGCGCGCGTTGCCGTAGGAGGCGGCCAACGGCGGAGCCCCTCGTGGCGGGCGGCGCGGAGTCTGCGTCGTGAGCGGGCCGCGCGGGTGGGTTGCGCAGGGGGCGCTGCAAGTACGTCCATGTAAGCTCGGTCGCCGCATCCATGCGGCTCACGCCCCTGCGCAACCCTCCCGCGCGGCCGCGGACAATTTCCGTGGGCGCACACCACGAAATCAACAGAAAAAGCGAAAAGCAGAAAGCAGAAAAGCCGCGGCGGTGCCGCGGCTTTTCCTGTGGCGCCGAGCGCATGCCCGGCTGCCGGTATGCCTCAGTGCTTGGCTTCTTCCTTGGCGGCGTTGGCCTTCGCGTCATTGGCGACATCGCGGGCCTTGTCGGCGACCTTCTGGGCGGCGTTGGCGGTCGCGTCGCTGGCATGAGCCGCGGCGTCGGTGGCAGCGTCCTTGGCCTTGTCGGCGGCATTGGCGGTGGCGTCTGCGGCCTTGTCCAGGGCCTGCTGGGTATCGGCAGCCGCCTGTTCCGAGGCGGCGGCGGTCTTGTCGGCGGCTTCGCGGGTGGCGGCAGCGGCCTTGTCGACAGCGTCGCGGGCGGCAGCGCCAGCGCTGTCGGCGGCCTGCTGTGCGTCCTGCTTGGCCTGTTCGGCTTCCGGGCCCTTGCAGGCGGCCAGCGCCAGCAGCAGGGAGGCAGCCAGCAGGGTGGTGGTGATCGGACGAATCTTCATGGCGGTCTCCGGTGCTGCAATGGATGGGGACGCCAGCCTATTCATGCCGTTGTGAAGACGGGGTGGCGATGCAGTGGCTCAACCGCCGGCATCGGCGCAAAGAAAAAGCCGCTGGCGAACCAGCGGCTTTTCCAGAACAGCGTGAAGAAAGAAGTTATTACTTCTTGGCTTCTTCAGCAGCGTCCTTGGCCTTCTCGGCGGTGCCTTCGGCAGCCTTGGCAGCGTCGGCAGCAGCGCCGGCAGCAGCGTCGGTGGCAGCAGCGCCAGCCTGGGCAGCGGCGTCAACCGAAGCGTCAGCAGCGGTGGCGGCGGTGTCAGCGGCCTGCTGGGCAGCGTCGGCGGTCTGGGCGCCAGCAGCGGCGGCCTGGTCGGCAGCAGCCTGGGCTTCGGTGGCGGCTTCGTTGGCCGAAGCAGCGGCGTCCTGGGCAGCTTCCTGCTTCGAGCAGGCGGCCAGGGCCAGAGCCAGGGACATCGCGACCAGCAGCTTGTTGATGCTCATTGTGTAAATCCTCGTCGTTAGAATTAGGCAACGCGCATGCTGCGCGCCGACAACATGATGACAAGCCAATATTGGGTGTCAAGCGATCCCGCATTCATTTTTGCGAAATCATCGTTAAATCTTTTCAAATCAATTCGATGGCGATTGCGGTTGCTTCGCCGCCACCGATGCAGAGGGTGGCAATGCCGCGCTTGCCACCGCGCGTGCGCAGCGCGTTGACCAGGGTGACCACCAGGCGTGCACCCGAGGCACCGATGGGATGGCCCAGCGCGCAGGCACCGCCATTCACGTTGAGCTTGTCGTGCGGGATGCCCAGCTCACGCATCGGCGCCATCGCCACCACGGCAAAGGCTTCGTTGATTTCGAACAGATCGACCTGGTCCAGCGACCAGCCGGTCTTGTCCAGCAGCGTGTGCAGCGCGCCGATCGGTGCGGTGGTGAACCACTCCGGCTCCTGCGAGTGGGTGGCGTGGCCGACAATGCGGGCCAGCGGGGTGATGCCGCGCGCGGCGGCATCTTCTTCGGTCAGCAGGACCACGGCGGCCGCGCCATCGGAAATGCTGGAGGAGCTGGCGGCGGTGACGCTGCCGTCCTTCTTGAAGGCCGGACGCAGGCTCGGGATCTTGGCGATGTCCGAGCGCCCCGGCTGCTCGTCGGTGGCGACCTCGACCTCTCCCTTGCGGGTAGCGACCTTCACCGCGACGATCTCATCGGCGAATGCGCCATTGGCCTGCGCGGCCTGCGCACGCTTGACCGATTCGATGGCGTAGGCGTCCTGCTCTTCGCGGCTGAACTGGTACTTGTCCACGGCGCATTCGGCGAATTCGCCCATCGCCTTGCCATCGTAGGCGTTGACCAGTCCGTCATGGGCCATGTGGTCGACCGCCTGGAAGTTGCCGAAGCGGTTGCCGGTACGCGAGTTCGGCAGCATGTGCGGCGCGTTGGACATCGATTCCATGCCGCCGGCCACCACGATGCTGGCCGAGCCGGCCTTGATCAGGTCATGGCCAAGCATGATGGTCTTCATGCCCGAGCCGCACACCTTGTTGAGGGTGGTGGCGCCCACCGACAGCGGGATGCCGGCGGCGATCGCCGCCTGGCGGGCGGGCGCCTGGCCGAGGTTGGCCGGCAGCACGCAACCCATGAGGACCTCGGAGACGTCGCTGGCCGGAACACCCGACTGTTCCAGGGCGGCGCGGATGACGGCCGCGCCCAGGGTCGGGGTCGGCACGCCGTTGAACTGGCCGAGGAAGGAGCCGATGGCGGTGCGCTTGGCGGCGGCGATGACGATGTTGGACATGGCAATCTCGTTGATGCGTAAGCAATGTTCGGAAAGGAGACCGGAGGCCGTTGGAAGCGCCCCGGTTTCCCGGCAGACTGCGTGGGGGTCGGCCCAAGTATAGAGGGTCGCGGAGGGCCGTCGCTGGGCGCGGCCGCATGCCAGCCAGGATCAAGGCTGGCCAACGTTCATGGGAAGGAATCGATGGAACGCACGACGATGGTGAGGTCTGCCCTGGGTACCGCGCTGGCCATGGCGCTGACGGCATGTGGCGGAGGCGGCAGCAATGTACGCATCGATCCACCGCCGACCGCGCCGCCCCCGACCACGCCTCCGCCCACTACGCCGCCGCCGGCCAAGCCGCAGGAGCCGGCCTTCGATGCGCATCTGTCAGTCACCAACGCGCGGGCCGCACAGGCGGCCGGTCTGACCGGGCAGGGCGTGCGCATCGGCATCGTTGATTCCGGGGTGCAGCGCAATGCGGTGGCGCTGAACGGGCGGGTGCTGGCCAACCTCAACTACATCGATCCGGCCAGGAACAATCTTGCGGTCGACGATGTGGTTGGCCACGGCACGGCGGTGGCCAGCCTGGCCGCCGGTGCAGCGGTGGGAACGTGGCCGGGAGGCATCGCGCCGGGGGCGCAGATCGTATCCGCGCGGATCATTTCCGACACGCCGCCGACCGATGACGGCAGTGGGCGCGGCAATGCCTTCAGCGGTCCGCTGGGCGTGGCGCAGGTCCACCAGGACCTGATCAGCTACAACGTGAAGGTGATGAACAATTCGTGGGGCGGCCTGTACTGGACCGACCTGCCGACCACCGCGCAGGTGGCGGCCGAATACCGCCCGTTTGTCATCAACCACGGCGGCCTGGTGGTGTTCGCAGCCGGCAATGACGCGCGCACCGAACCCAGCAGCCTGGCCGCGCTGCCCAGCCAGAAAGGCGTGGCCGGCACGCTTCCGGCGGCCGACCTGGAGCGCGGCTGGCTGGTGGCGACCGCGGTTGATCCCTACACGCCGGGTGCACTGGCCAGCTATGCCAATGCCTGCGGCCAGGCGGCCCGCTACTGCCTGGCGGCGCCGGGCAGCGCGGTCTATCCCGATGCCAGCGGTGGCAGCTATTACTGGAACTACGGCACGTCATTCGCCGCGCCGTTGATCTCCGGTGCGGCGGCGCTGGTCTGGCAGCGCTTCCCCTACTTCAACAACGATCTGGTGCGGCAGACCCTGCTGGGCACCGCCAAGGACATCGGCGCGCCTGGCGTGGACCCGGTGTTCGGTTATGGCCTGCTGGACATCGGCCGAGCGATCAAGGGCCCCGGGCGCTTCGACTGGGGTGATGTGGTCGCCAACGTGGATGTGGCCTCGACCGGCTCGCTGTGGAGCAACGACATCGTCGGCAGTGGCGGCCTGGTCAAGCAGGGCAGTGGAACCCTGGTGCTGGGCGGCAACAACAGCTACACCGGTGCCACCCGCATCGAGCGCGGCATCCTGTCGCTGCAGAACGGCGGTGTCATCCGTTCCAACGTGACCATCCTCGGCCAGCCCGATCCGGATTCGACCGGCCTGCAGTTCAATGGTGGCAAGCCGCGGGTGATCGGCAACGTGGTCAACGGCAGCAGCGTGTTCCTGACCACCGGCAGCACCACCGGTACCATCGAGGGCAACTACACGCAGCAGGCAGGTGGCCAGCTGATGATCGCGCTCGGTGCCAATGCGCTGCAGGTGACCGGCACCGCCTCGATCAATGGTGGCGTGCGCGTGCATGGCTTCGTCTCCGGCTATGTGCCGCAGAGCGGCAGCCGCCAGGACCTGGTCCATGCGGCCGGTGGCCTGAGCGGCACCTTCAGCAGCCCGGCCACCTCCAGCGGCCTGCAGGGCCTGTCGCTGCTGCAGAGCAGCTATGGCTATGACAGCAACAATGCCTGGTTGAACCTGACCCAGGTCAGCGTCACTGCGGCGGCGACCGGGCTCACGGCCTCGGCGCAGTCTGCCGCGCAACGACTGGAAGGTGCGTTCAGCGCGCTCGATGGCAGTCCCGTCCTGCAGGGCTCGGCGTTCGGCGCGGCGGCCGGCGCGCTGCAGTGGACCGGCGGTGGTCGTGATGGCCTGGCCGCCAGCCTGCAGAGCCTGTCGGGACAGGCGCATGCGCGGGCCGAGTCGGCCACCTTCGACAGCATCGACATGTCACGCCGCGCGATCGCCGAACGCTTCGATCGGGTTCAGGCCGCACCACGGCTGCGTGGCACCTGGCAGAGCGCCTTGGGCGAGGCCGGGCAGGGCAGCTTCGCCGGCAACAGCGCCGACAGCCGCGGCTGGATGACTGGCCAGGATCTGGCCTTGGGCAGCAACGGGCTGATGGGCGTGGCCTTCGGCGAGACCCGCAGCAACGGCGGCAGCAGTTTCGATGGAGCGCGCGGTCGTGATCGGCAGGCGCAGGCGCAGTTGTATGCCGGCTGGAACCTGGGGCGTGGCTACGCGCTGGCCCAGCTCGGCAGCGGCCAGTTCACCCGTGCGCTGGATCGCCAGCTGCTGCTGGGTGCCGGCGCCTACGGCGTCTCTGCGCGCTACGGCGGGCGCTTCAGCACTGCCAGCGTGGAAGGCGGCTATCGCTTCGGCCGTGCCGGTGCGTCGCTGACACCTTACCTGGGCGCCAGCACCACGCGCGTGGAGACCGACGCCTTCCAGGAGCTGGGTGGTTTCGGCTTCGGCCTGCGTGGCGATGCCAACCGCGTGCAGCGCAGCCAGATGCTGGCCGGTGTGCGCGGTGAGCGGGGGTGGGGGCGATGGACGCTGCGCGGTCATGCCGAGTGGCAGCAGCGGCTCGATGGTGCCGATGCGGATTGGCAGGCCAGTTTCGTCGGCGTCGATGCCTGGGCGCCACTGGCGGGCTGGAACACGTCGCGCGGAAGTGCGTTGTTCGGCGTGGCGCTGGAATCGTGGTGGGGCCGCAATGGCCGCCTGAGCCTGGGCTTCGACCAGCGTGTCGGTGGCGAAGGCGCGCGGCAGGCGGCCCTGCGCTACAGCACCGGGTTCTGAGTGATCGGTCGCGCCGGGGCCCAGGCCCGGCGCGACCCTCCGCAGGCTCAGCCGCCGCGCAGGTTGCCCAGGCGCGGGGTGCTGCGGCCCAGCGGCATCTTCAGCTTGCCGATCGACAGGATGCGGCTTTCGGCGATGCGGTCGGCGGCACGCTGCGGGGCGATGTTCTCGCGCTGCGACAGTTCGAAGATGCGGGTGAGGTTGTGATAGATGCTGCGGATCAGGCGCATCGCGCGTTCGCGGTTGTAGCCGTCGATCTCCAGCGACACGTTCATCACGCCACCGGCGTTGACGGCGTAGTCCGGTGCATACAGGATGCCGCGCGCATGCAGCTCGTCGCCGATTTCCAGGCTCGACAGCTGGTTGTTGGCGGTGCCACAGATGATCTTCGCCTTGATCCGCGGCAGGGTATCGGCATTGATCGCGCCTTCCAGCGCGCACGGCGCGAACACATCGGCGTTGACCTCGTGGATCTCGTCCGGCTTGACCGCTTCGGCGCCGAAATCGCTGACCGCACGATCAACCAGGCTGCTGTCCAGATCGGTGACATACAGCTTGGCGCCGCGGTCGCGCAGCAGCTTCACCAGCTCCATGCCGATGTGGCCCAGGCCCTGCACCGCGATGCTGGTCTTGCCCACTTCTTCATGCCCGAACTTGAAGCGCATCGCCGCCATCAGCGCCTGCAGCGCACCGTAGGCGGTGAAGGGGGCGGGATCGCCGGAGCCGCCATGGACCTGGTGAACGCCGGTCACGAACTGGCTCTCCAGGTAGATGTTCTCCATGTCGTTGACGTCGGTACCGACGTCCTCGGCGGTGATGTAGCGCCCGCCCAGCGAATCGACGTAACGGCCGAAGGCGCGGAACAGCACCTCGGTCTTGTCCACCTTGGGGTCGCCGATGATCACCGCCTTGCCGCCACCGACATTGAGGCCGGCCAGCGCATTCTTGTAGGTCATCGTCCGGCTCAACCGCAGCACGTCGGCCAGCGCCTCGTCGGTGCTGGCGTAGGGGCGCATGCGCACGCCGCCCAGGGCCGGGCCCAGGGTGGTGTTGTGGATGGCGATGATCGCCTTCAGCCCGGCATCGTGGTTGTGGCAGAACACCACCTGTTCATGGCCGGTGGTGGCGAGGGTTTCGAATAGCATGGCATCTCCGATGGCGCGAACAGCGGCGAACTGCGGCGAACGGCCAGTGAACGGTAGGGTCCCAAAAACAAAAAAAGCGACGTCGTCGGTGCAGGGGGACGGGTCGCGCGGCGCCATTCTAGTCCATTCCTCCGGCCGCTGCCGTCGACATCGGCGGACGCTCGGTTAAAGAAGATGAAAGCGCGGCCGATGCTGCGACGACGGCGGGTCGCCGGATTCGTGTGAAGAGGCAGGACGGTCAGTGACGGCAAAGGCAGCACAACGACAGGGCGGGCGGCGATGACGCCGGCCTGGTGGCGATCGCTGCGCGCGTGGCTGGCGCGCTCGACCGGGGCGGCGCCGTCGCGGTTGGCCGCAGCATCGCGGCAGGCGGTGGCCGCCGCTGCGGCCAGCCTGCAGGGCGAGGCGCTGCCACCAAGTGAGATCGCGGCGCACCTGCAGCGCGGCCTGCATGCGCTGGCGCTGTATCCGCGGCTGGCCGGCGAACCCGCGCCGGTCCAGGACCCGGCGCTGGGCGAGGCGGTGGCACGCGCGCTGCAGGATCGCGACTGGGCGGCCCGGCACCTGCCCCGGCGTCCGCAGCTGTTGCCGCAGCTGATCCAGACCGTCAACGACGACGCGGCCTCGGCGCGGGTGATGGCGGCGATCATCGGCCAGGACCCGGTGCTGACCGGCAACCTGCTGCGCATTGCCAACAGCCCGGCGTACAAGGTGCACGAGCGGCCTGTGGAAAGCCTGCAGCGGGCGGTGACCCTGGTCGGCACCGAAGGCGTGCGCCAGATCATCAGCGCGGTGCTGGTGCAGCCGGTGATGCAGGTGCAGTGCGAGGTGTTCCCGCAGTTCAGCACGATCATCTGGGAGCATGCGTTGCTGGCCTCGCGCGCGGCCGCCGACCACGCACGCACGGTCACCTTCGGCGATGCTTTCGCCGCCCAGTGGCTGGGCCTGGTGCAGGGGCTCGGCGCGGCGCTGGTGATGCGCCAGCTGCTGCAGGAAGCGCAGGCGCGCGGCGAAACCGTGGAGCCGGCCCTGGCCCTGCAGCTGCTGCAGCAGTGGTCGTTGCCACTGGCCCAGCGCGTGGCGGCGGCCTGGGAATTGCCCGAACCGGTGCACCAGGCTCTGGCACCGGAAGCGGACGGACCGCTGGCCGACAGCCTGCGCCTGGCCAGCGCCGCTGCGGCTGCCAGCCTGCTGTGCAGGCACGGGCATGCCAGCCAGAACCGCATGCTGGCCCTGCTTGAACAACTGCCGTCGGCACCGCCGCATACCCTGCGCTGGATCTGGCGGCGCCTGCACGGGCGCAGTGTGGAAACGCGCGATGAGGCCGGGCAGGAACAGGCATCGCCGTCGCCCTGAGCGCTACAGCTGCGATTCCACCGGCAGCCAGCTGATCACCCGTGCGGTCCAGCGCTTGCCCAGGCTCGCCCCGGGTTCGGCCTCCACCCAGTGCGGCGGCGGTTGCCGCTCCAGCCAGCGCAGCGCATCGTCGTGTCCCAGGGCCAGCCACCAGCTGTGCGCAGGGCTGGCCAGGCGCAGGTACTCGTCGCGCAGCTGCGCACCCAGCACCGGATCGTCGAACAGCACTCCCATCTCGGTATTGAGGTAGGCCGAGCGCGGATCGAGGTTGAACGAGCCGACGAAGCCGCGGCGGTCGTCGACCACGAATGCCTTGGTGTGCAGGCTGGCGCCGCTGCTGCCGAACAGGCTGGTATCCGGCTGGCCGTGTGCCTTCAGTTCGTACAGCTGCACGCCAGCCTTCAGCAGGGGTACGCGGTAGCCCATGTAGCCGCCGTGCACCGCAGCCACGTCGTTGGCGGCCAGCGAATTGGTGACCACGCCCACCTGGGCGCCGCGCGCGGCCAGTCCCGAAAGGCCCTCCACGCCATCGCTGCCTGGCACGAAGTAGGGCGAGATCAGCAGTGCGCTGCGACGGGTGGTTGCCAGCTCGTCGCTGAGCGTATTGACCAGCCAGTGGCGGCGATCATCGTCGCGATGCTTCATCGGCGGATCGGAGGCGATGCGCACGTTCGCGCTCCAGTGCAGGGGCTCCGGCGTAGGCCGCTGCAGGCCGCGCGATGCGGCCACGCGTTGCAGGTAGGGCTGCGCCCTGGCATGCAGCGCATCCAGGTCCGACTGCCGCACGAGTTGCCGCAGCTGTTCATCGCTGTAGGAGGCCAGCGCGGAAATCGGAATGGCAGTGCTGCTGTTCCAGTAATCGTCGAAGATCCGGTTGGCCTGCTGCACGGCCGGTCCGGCCACCACCAGGTCAAGATCCTGGAAGTTCACATCGTCGCGTGCACTGAAGTATTCCTCGCCGATGTTGCGCCCGCCGACGATCGCGATGCGGCCATCGGCGATCCAGCTCTTGTTGTGCATGCGGTGGTTCACGCTGAAGGCGCGTTGCACCAGCTCCAGCGTGCGTGCGATGCCACTGCGGTTGCGGAACGGGTTGTACAGGCGGATCTCGATGTTTGGATGCGCATCGAGCGCCATCATCAGCGCATCCTTGTCCCTGGCGTTCATGTCGTCGAGCAGGATGCGCACGCGCACGCCGCGTTCGGCGGCGTCATACAGCGCCTTGGCCATCAGGTGGCCGACCAGGTCGTCGTGCCAGATGTAGTACTGCAGGTCCAGGCTGCGTCCTGCGTGCGCGGTGATCATCGCGCGGGCCGCGAACGCATCCATGCCATCGCTGAGGAAGGCGACGCCGGACTTGCCGGGATGGGCCTCCTGCAGTGGCACGATCTGCTGATCGATGCGGGTCTGCGCCGGCTGCAGTGGCAGTACGTGCGACGGCGCGCCCTGTGCCTGTGGCGTGAGATGGTCGGCCAGCAGCAGGCCGGACAGGACCAGCAGCAACACGGAGGCGACGATGATCGCAGCGACACGCAACAGGCGTCGCCACAGGGGCTTGGGCGGACTCATGCCCCGATGGTAGATCCACGCCATGCGTGGATGAAAGCCAGAAAACCCATTGCACTGGATTCACGCCATGCACGGATGGCTTCTTCAGCCAATGTCATGCCATGCGTGGATGGGGTCAGAACCGCTCGTCACTGCCCAGGTAGCGCCACTGCCCCGGCGGCAGCGGCCCGAGTGCCACGCGCCCGATACGCAGGCGACGCACGGCCGCGACCTGCAGCCCGGCGGCGGTCACCGCCACGCGCAGGCCCTTGGCGGTCAGCCCCTTGCCGGCAAAGCGCAGGCGCTGTTCGCTCTGCCAGCTGACCTTGGCACCGCCGGATTCCTGCTGCAGGCGCGCCAGCAGCCACGGCCCACGCTCGGGGCCACCCTCAGCCACTTCGATCAGGTACTCCTGCTCGGTGCGGCCCAGGTTGCGCTGCAGATGGGCCAGCGTGGCCGGGTCCTGGCTGACCACCACCAGGCCGCTGTCGCTGGCCGGCAATGCGGCGGCCAGCTGCAGGCCGTGGAAATGGCGCTGCAGCGGACGGATGCCGCTGGCATCAAGCTCGCTGCGGCTGTCACTGCTGACCAGCGCGCACAGGGTCTCGGCGGCGACGCCGGCCGGCTTGTGCAGCAGCATGCTGACCCGTTCGGCCTTGTCATCGCTGGCCTGCTCGGCCACCACGATCACGGCGTTGTCGTCGACCGGGCGCTGTGGCTGTTCCACCACCTCGCCATCGACCGTGACCCAGCCACCCTCGATGTAGCGCCGGGCTTCGCCGCGCGGGATGCCGAGCAGGGCGGACAGGCGTTTGTCGAGACGGATCGGTTCCATGGCGGGCAGGTCGGTCAGGTCGGGCAGGGGGCGCGCAGTGTAGCTGCTGCGGCCGGTCAGCGCTGGCCGCGGTTGACCAGCTCGGTCAGGTACAGGCGGGTATCGAACTCCAGCTGCAGGTAGTCCGGCTCCATGTGCTGGCACAGCTGGTAGAAAGCCTTGTTGTGGTCGGCTTCCTTCAGGTGGGCCAGCTCATGCACCACGATCATGCGCAGGAATGCCGCCGGCGCCTGGCGGAACACGGTGGCGATGCGGATCTCGCGGCTGGCCTTGAGGCGACCGCCGTGTACGCGAGAGATGGCGGTGTGGGTGCCCAGCGCGTGCTTGATCACTTCCAGCGTGTTGTCGTAGCAGACCTTGTTGAGCGGCACCGACTTGCGCAGGTAACGGTCTTTCAGTTCCTGGGTGTAGTCGTACAGCTGGCGGTCGCTGCGCACCTCGTGCGGGTCCGGGTAGCGCTGCTGCAGCCAGGGGCCGAGCTTGCCCTGCGCCAGCAGTTCACTCACCTGGGCGACCAGGGGTTCGGGATAGCCGGTGAGGTACTTCATCACTGCCATGCAGGGGGGGCGGGGCGCCGGTAGAATGGGGCCTCCAAGATTACACGCGGTACGCAACGACCATGGCAAAGCCCAACGCGCTGCAGGAACAATTGCTCAAGGCCGGCCTGGCCAAGAAGTCGCAGGCCAGCGCCGCCGCGAGCGCGCAGGCCAAGGCCCGCCAGGGCAAGGCCGAATCGACCTCGGCCGAGGTCCAGTGCGAAGCTGAACGCGCCCGCGCCGAGAAGGTCGAGCGCGACCGCGCGCTGGCTGCCGAACGCAACGCCCAGGCCCGGCAGGCGGAACAGAAGGCGCAGGCGAAGCAGATCATCACCGCCCATGCGGTGCCCCACAAGGGCGATGACGAATACCGCTTCAGCGACGGCGCCACGATCCGCACCCTGCTGATCGACCCCAAGCTGCGCAAGGCACTGTCGGTCGGCGTGCTGGTCATCGTTGCCCATGGCGAGGGCTACGCGCTGCTGCCGCGTGCCGCCGCCGAGAAGGTGCGTGAACGCGCCCCGGAAGCGATCATCGTCGACCACGGCCAGCCGGGCTCGACCGCCGAGATCTCCACCGGCAACGCCGAGGACGACGCCTACTACGCCCAGTTCCAGGTGCCGGACGACCTGGTCTGGTAAGCAAAAAGGGGACGGAGGGGATTAAGCCGCAATCGGCCTGATCGAACCCGTTCGCATCCTGTTCGTCTTCCTGAAGAGCAGCCGAGCACGGCTCGGCTCCGCATCACGGCCTGTCTTTTTGCCGGCGTGTATCGTCCCCATATCAGGCGACACACCTGCGGAGGATGGCCATGGCCACCGGTTGGGCGGGAGATGGCGCGGTCCAGGATCAGATCGACGCTACCGTTGATGATGCGATTGCCCGCGCGCGGCGCCAGCTGCGCCAGGGTCCGGGTCTGGAACACTGTGAGGAATGCGACGCGCCGATCCCGTTGGCGCGGCGCCAGGCCGTGCCCGGGGTACGCCTGTGCGTGGCCTGCCAGCAGGCGCTGGATGATGAGGAACACGCGCACAGCGGCTACAACCGGCGCGGCAGCAAGGACAGCCAGCTGAGGTAAGGGATGTTCGGCAGGGCTGCGCCCTGCACCCGCAGATGCTTCAAGCCAAGGCAACAGCAACAGCAAAAGCAAAAGCTGGCATTCCGCGGGTTGGCGGGGCGGTGTCGGAGTGCGGGGACGCCGCAAGTACGTCCATGTAGGCTTGGCAGCCGCATC